>DVJH01000149.1 GCA_018710795.1 Candidatus Galligastranaerophilus gallistercoris
GCAAGAAAAGAAAAAATAATATCATACAAAGCCTGCGAAAACATCAGCCTGAAATTCGGAGCATAAGTCGAAAAATTAAAAAAGCTCAAAATAAAAGAATAAAAAATGCCGCAGATATGAATTGATAAAACTCCGATTATAGCCGCATAGAGCATGTTCTTAATATCATATTTATGATATAAAATCTTTCCAGAAAAAATTATTGCCGCAAAAAACCCGAGAATATACCCGAAAAAATAACTTTTTATATATTCTAACCCGCCCCCGAGCGCAAAAACGGGCCATATAAAAAAGCCCGTGATAAGATAAAACAATATGACGATAATTCCGTATCTCGCCCCGAGTACGGCAGATACAAACAATACAACGGGGATTTGAGGAATCAGACCGTATTTTTTAATTACAATATTTAATCCGTCCGCAAAATCTGGCCAATAGTATGAAATATCAAGTCTGGTAAATGTTGCCGCAATCAATAAAACCGTGCAAAATATCATAACGGCAAGAGTCCCCGGGCTGAACGGGGTTTTTTCGCCTTTATATATAAATTCCCTATACTCCCCTTCAAGCCTTTTGTTCATGGTTTTTTAATCTTTCCTCAAGAAATTTTTTATTCTTTAAATAAATTTCTTTATATTTATCGGAAAAAATATTCTCCGTCCACATTATTATTGCATCTTCGCCGTTATCCTGATAATATTTTTTTCTTATCCCTAAAGACTTAAACCCGAATCCTTCATATATTTTAAGCGCCCTTGCATTGGTTTTTCTGACTTCAAGCGTTACGTATTTGATTTTATCCCTGTAGCACATATCAAGAGAAGAAAGAATTAAAAAATGCGCAAGCCCCTTTCCCTGATATTCGGGATGAACGGCAAGGTTTGTAACGTGCGCTTCGTCAAAAATCCGCCACACGCCCATATACCCGACACATTTTTTATCGGCGTTTATTGCCGTAATATACCTTGCACAGGAATTATTCAGTTCGGAGGCAAAAGACTCTCTGCTCCAGTGGTGTTTACCGTAGCACAAAGCCTCGATTTCCATAATGTCATCGAGATGTGATAAAGCCATATTTTCAACAGAATAAGTTTCCATTTATGAAAATATTACCATAAAAACCGCTTTTAAATCTTGTTTAATTTTGAGCGCTTATATAAAAAGGCGTGTGCTCAACCGAAAGATTTTTATCATCAAGAATGCCTCTGTTTAACTGTGAAAATGAAGCATTTTTTGAATCAAAGCATTTTTTAAGAAAATCATACGCAACTTTAGGGTCGCACTTTTCACCGCAGGTAAAAAGGTCAACGGCCGCATACCCGAGCTCCGGCCAGGTATGAATTGCAAGATGGCTTTCCGATATTATGATTACGCCCGAAACGCCGTAAGGATTAAACATATGGAAGCATTTTTCAACAATTGTTGCACCGCATTCCAGAGCAGCGTCCGTCATAAATTTTTCTATAAGTTTGGGGTTATTTAAAATATTGGGGTCGCATTCAAAAAATTCAGCTAATACATGTCTTCCGAGGTATTGCTGCGGTTTTGTTTCCGCTTCGCTCTTAAAACCTAAAGGTGTTGTTATCGCCAATTCATATTCCTCCTAAAAGTTTATGTGATAGTACATTTTCCCGTCAAAAAATTTGACATTTTACACTATATGCAAAAAACAAAAACATGTCAAAAGTTTATAAAGGATTTATTAATTTTAACATTATTTAACAAAATTTTAATAATACCATTATGCTATTTTGTTATAAAATTTAGTTTATGATAAAGATTTTGGCAATTGACGACGAGCCTTCCATTTTGGAGCTCATAAAAGTTAATCTTGAATTATCGGGGTATACCTGTTTGACTTCAAATGACCCCGTTAAAGGTTTTGCAATTTTGAAGCAGGAAGACATTTCCCTTTTAATACTGGATGTCATGATGCCCGATGTGGACGGTTATTCGCTTGCAATGAAAATAAGACAAAATGAAAGTACGAAAGACATCCCGATTATTATGCTGACTGCTTTAAATAATCTTGATGATAAATTAAAAGGTTTTAATTCCGGCGTGGATGATTATTTAACAAAGCCCTTTGAAATCGAAGAGCTTAAAGCAAGAGTGCTTGCACTTTTAAACAGGGCAAAAAAAGTTCCGGAATCGACAAGAGTAAAAGAATTGCTGCAGGCGGGCGACATAACTTTAATCCCGGAGAGTTATACGGTTAAAATTCTTGATAAAACAACAAAATTAACACCGATTGAGTTTGAGATTTTGAGCGTTCTTATGCAGCACCATTCAAACATGGTCTCATCCAAAATGCTTTTAAAAGAAGTCTGGGGATATTCGGACAACGAAGATGTCGACACTATAAGAGTGCATATAAGACACCTGAGAGCAAAAGTCGATAAAATTTCTACCCGTAAAAATAAATACATCGAAACAATATACGGCGGCGGATACAGATTAATGCCTTTTGGTATTAATGTTAAAACAACAAAAAAATAGTGAATAATATGCTTTCAAAAACAATGAAAAAACAGTATCCGATATTAATTTTGGTGTTATTTTTTTTGTTTCTTGCAAAAGAAAACGTAAACCTTGTTCAAGAAGAAAAAATAAGCCCCGATAATGTTGAAATTTCAAAAGAAGTAAGCCCCAAAGAACTTTTTTTAAACTCATATAAAGTTATAAAAAATAACTATTGGGACAAAGCTTTATGCGGCGAAAACCTTTTAAAGTGGAAGAAAAGATACGAAAATAAAATTAAAGATGACGACGATGCAAAAGTTGCCATTAATTCAATGCTTGCAAGCCTTGATGATCCGTATTCAAAATTTTTGGACAAAGAAGAATTTCTTGAACAAACAACAAGCATTAATTCAAAAATATACGGAATAGGAATAAACATTGCCTCTCAAGCAGGCAAAATATTTATAATAAATGTCATAAAAGGAACCCCCGCGGATTATGCAGATTTAAAAACGGGGGATATGATATTAAAAGTCAATGATAAAGACGCTGCGGGAAAAAGCATATTTCAAATAGCAAATTATATAAAAGATCCCGCAATCAAAACCGTTAACCTTGAAATTTTAAGGGATAATAAAAAACTTATCAAACAGGTTAAAAAAACGGAAATAAAAATTAAAACCGTTAAAGCCGACATTCTTGATAAACAAATAGGGTATATAAGAATATCAAGTTTCATAAGCTCCGAAACGCCGATTGAATTTATTGATGCAATGAATAAAGTTAAAGACACAAATGCGCTTATTCTTGATTTAAGAGGAAACACGGGCGGACTGTTCCAAAATGCCGTTTTTGTTGCGGACATATTTTTGGAAAATAAAAATATAGTGTCGGTTCTTGGGCGGGGCGGGCATAAAAGCCTGTATAAAACACATTCAAAAAGTTATGTCTATAAAAAACCGATGGCGGTTCTTGTGGATAACGAATCCGCAAGCGCATCCGAGATTGTATCCGGAGCACTGAAAGATAACGACAGAGCAATTATAGTCGGCACAAAAACTTTCGGCAAAGGCTTAGTACAAAAAGTATTTTTAATGCCGAATTCAACCGGCATGAACCTGACAATTGCAAGATACCTGACACCGGATGATATAGATATAAATAAAAAAGGTATAACGCCCGATTATCTTGTTCAAATTACAAATGAAGACAGAATTGCAAACAATGACAGGCAGCTCAACTTCGCTAAAAAAACCCTGCTGGTTGAAATTGAAAGAAACAAACTTGCCAAAAATAAGATTTAAAAAAGAGCCTTAAAAATTCAAGGCTCTTTATACTTATTTACCGTTTGAAGGCGCCAGAACGGCAACCACATTTTTGCCTTCCAGCATCGGTCTTTTTTCAATTACCGGGTTTGCATCTTCAATATCCGAAAGAAATTTGTTTGCAAGATCAAAAGCAAGTTTATTATGCTGCATTTCTCTTCCTCTGAGCATTACGACCAGCTTAACTTTATTTTGCTGTGATAAAAATTTTCTTGCGCTTTTTAATCTTACTTCATAATCATGGGTATCAATTTTATAGCGCATTTTAACTTCTTTTACTTCAACTACATGTTGTTTTTTTCTTGCTTCTTTTGCGCGCTTTTCCGTTTCGTATTTATATTTGCCCCAATCTATAATTTTAGCCACCGGAGGCGATTGGTTGGGCGAAACAACAACTAAATCCAAATCCTTTTCTCTTGCGATTTCAAGAGCTTTTGATGTAGGTATTGTACCGTGATTTACGCCTTCATCATCTATTAATCTTACTTCACGGGCTCTTATGCCCTCGTTTACAAGCTCACGGGTCTTGATGTCTTCTTTTACGATTTTTTTCTCTCCTATTAACTACAAGCTTCAGTTTATCATTAAAAACTCTATAAGGCAATACTAACGGGGGTTATAAGAAATAAAAAAGAAATCCCGCAAATTTCTTTTTTTGCGGGATTTCAATTTCAATTTTTAAACCCTGAACTAGAATACGATTGTAAGTTCTTCGTTGGGGTTTAAGCTTGACGAATTTGAAAGCGAAGGAACGATAACATAAACAATCTCATCGCCGACTTCGTAAACTACACCAAAGATACCCGATACGGCAACTTTGGTAACGTCAAATGCGCCTTTAAGAATTGTAACTGCGGAATTACCGAGACTTGCAACACCGCGGCCGGGATGAAGCGTAAACGTTTCAACAAGGAAGTTTGAAAGTTCATCGCCGACTTCTTCAACACCGTTACCCGCAACATTGCAGATTGCTCCGCCCGTTCTTCCGACAACACCTGCAGCGCGTCCCACTATTGTTAAAGGAGCACCGACAAGTCTTGCTAAGATATTCGGGTTTTTAAGGTCTTCAACCGAAGCTGAAGCAACCTGTTTGGGCAGGCATTTTTTGCAATCGCCGTTTTTAATATATTTGAATTGAACTTTAATATAACCGGGTTCTTTAATTCCGGGTCTTTGAACGGCAATAACGTTACCTCTTACGATTGAGCCTTCGGGGAATGTAACGCCGTCAACAACAACTTCTTCGGTTGTTTTTGCGGTGAACCATTCGCCGACATTTGAAGTTTTAGCAGATAATCTGTCTAAGAGTTTAACTTTAACGGTTGTAATGCCGATTGCGCCCTGTGTACCGTCAGCAACGGCAGTGCCGGATTGCAAAGCTTCATAATTTTTTCTTAAAGAAGCAACAAGGTATGCAACCTGTTCTTTTGATAAATATTCATTTTCAATAACACCTTTTGAATCAGGTACCGCGTCTAATAAATTTGAAGCGATAACTTCATTTGTAGCGCTGTAAGCCCATTTGGGAATGTATTGCATTGTTTCGTTTTTGTAAACGGGAACATCGGTTGCCGAATGATTAATGTTGATTAATTTTGCAACCGTAGCAAAAACTTCCGCTTTTGTAATGGGTTGATCGGGTTTAAATACGCCTGAAGGGTAACCTATCATAATGTCTTTTTCGGTTACTTTGTAAATCCAGTCTTTTGCCCAGTAATTTGCATCAATATCGGAGTAAGGTTTGTAGTTTTCGGGTGTTTCTACATTCAAACCTTCGGCAAGTATTGTTGCAACTTCCGAACGAAGAGTGGGTGCTTTGGGGTTAAATGCTGTTTTGTAGCCTGATTTTGCCTGGCTGTCTTTGATGATGTCCAAAACATCTTTAGCCCAAGATTTGACATAAACATTGTCTTTGTTGCCTACGGTAATTTTGTTTTTCGATTTCAAAATTTTACCGCCGGTTACATAAACCGATTTTGCATCAACAAGCGTTTGAGCCTGTGATTTGAACAGCGTGGGGTGCGCATAGCTTTGTGTTTTGGCTTCCAATTCGCAGGGTTTTGCCAAAGCAACAGAAGAAATAGCACACATTGCAACTGTTACCGCAAGAAGCTTTTTCATCACTTTCATGTTTTCTCCTATCCTATTCTCATAAAGTCTTGAGACTTTACTTACTGTTTACCCGACTTTAAAATAAGAATATTAAAAAAAAGGCAAAATGTCAATTAAAACATGGGCTTTTGGCATTAAAAACATTATTAAAAAACTCTCGTTTTGCTTCTTTTCGGAACAAGGGTAACGCTGTTTATATTTTTGCCTCTTTTATAAGTCAAAGTAATTGTATCGTTTATGCTTTTTGCAAAAAGTGCTTTTGAATATTCTTCCAAAGGCATATCCTTAATCGGAACATTGTTGATTGCAATTATTTTATCTCCCGCAATCAAACCTTTTTTCTTGGCGTCATAATTAACCGCAGTAAGGGTTATGCCCGTTTCTTTCCCTTTGGGCGCTTTTATCTTTTCTCCGTTTGAATCATATAAATCATATTCAAACCCGAGTCCGTATAAAAATTTTCCCGTCATGGAACTTTTAATCCCGTCAAGAACGTTTTGCTCAAAGACCGTATCTGCCTGAACGGGGTCATCGTTTGCGCTTGCTTTTAACATGGTAAGCTCAAGCTTTGTGCCTTTTTCTACGGGAATAAAATTGAGATTATAATAATAAGTAACGGAACCGTATGCGCCCTGCGGTCTTTTTTCTATCGCCTGAAAATTATTTGCTTCATAAGAATTTGTATGGTGAACGTTTGCCCCTTTAATCATAAAATATTTAGCCGCACCAGCTTTAAGCTCGTTAACGTCGCTTCCTATAAAAACATCGCTTACCGTTGCACCTGCCGCATTTATGCCCGATATCATTAATATTGAAATTAAAATCTTCTTCATTTTACTATCCCTTTATGCTGTCATACATTCTTTTGATTTCTTTTATATCCTGCCACATCTGCCACTTCG
>DVJH01000150.1 GCA_018710795.1 Candidatus Galligastranaerophilus gallistercoris
ACAATACCGAAATACCAAACAAAAGGATAAGAAAAAGTAATTAAACTCTTCTCCAAAACCGAAAAAGGAGCCTTATTCCAAAAAACAACAAGCGCAAGAACACAAAATATCCAGTTTAATAAAATCATTGAATAAGGATAAAACAGATTGTTTTTGCTGAAGGGCATTAAGATTAAATGCCATAAAAATAAATGCCCTTCGTGTTTTTCTATGTTAAAAAAAAGTTGAAAAAACCCGAAACTTTTAGAAACCATCCATGCATGCGCTTCATCCCAAAAAGGAGATCTCAACATTATTAAAACAAGCGTCAATATGCAAAAACTCCCTAAAACGGCATATTTTATTAAACTTTCTTTTTTAACCTTCTCCATTTTTAACCTTTATCATTTTATATATTCTAAAATCGGGTTTGTGTCCTGAGTATAATTTTTCCATAATAACATCGTAATTTTTGCCCTTATATCTTTCGGGTCTTATATCCTCCGATATTCCGATGTTGGTTTTATTTTCACTCAGAGAATTTATAAAAACATCAATGTCTTTCGGATAATCGGGAAGCTTTAAATAATTTTTAAACCCGTCAACGCTGTATTTAACGTCTCCGTTTGTGTCATAAAAAACAATGTCCTTAAAATACGGCAAAATTCCGACCGAGGTTTCTTTATATGAATCAAGAAGATATACTTTATTATCTTTTGTTATCGGAACATTTTTCTTTATTTTGTCCGCTATTATATACGCTTTTGATTTATACGGAAGCTCTTTTGGTATATGCGGAAAGGCAAAAGTTAAAACAAGATATGTAAACAGCATTAAAACAAATATCAGGTTAAAAGCTTTTTTAATGCTCGGGTTATTTTTTTTGTTCTCATCTCTTGAAAGCCATATTGCCGATATAAAATAAACAAAAAAGAATAAATAATGCCAGAAGCTCCCCGGGTATTTAAATATAAAAATGCAAGACATTGAAAAAAACGAAGATATTATAAAAAATAAAGCTCTTTTTGTTTTTATGAAGTATAAGGGCGAGAGAAAACATAATAAAAAAATTAAGACGGCGCTGATTTTATTTGTTATATAGAAAATGTTTTTGTCGGCTTCAAAATCATACAGAAAGAAAAAGCTTGTAAGAATATCTTGAAAAACGGTTTTCTTTGATGCCATATCGGGATAATTTGCCCCCCACAATTGAACAATAACCGATATTGCCCCAAACCCCAGTATCAATATTGAATATACAATTTTTTTATAATCTCTTTCTTTTATTAAATCAAATAAGAATATCAACCCCAAAGAAAAAGCACCGACTAAAGCCATAGCAGAAGTATTTGCAAGAAGTATTATCAATAATGAAATCAAATAAGGTCTTTTTAATCTCTCCTTCCAAAAAGAAAGAATAAGAAACAAAAACAGTATACCTATCGAATAACACCTTGCAACAATACCGAAATACCAAACAAAAGGATAAGAAAAAGTAATTAAACTCTTCTCCAAAACCGAAAAAGGAGCCTTATTCCAAAAAACAACAAGCGCAAAAACACAAAATATCCAGTTTAAAATATACATAGGATACGGATAGAAAAAATCAAACTTTGCAAAGGGCATAATCAACCCGTGCCATATAAATAAATGTCCGTCATATTTTTCTATATGAAAAATCAAATCAAAAAGATTAAAACTCTTTGATATCATCCATGCATGCGCCTCGTCCCAAAACGGCGCTCTTTGAAAAAGCAGTATAAAAGTTGTTATTATAAAAACGGCAAGAACGGAATATTTAATGTTTCTTGCCGTTAATATTTTATTTTGCATTCTCTTTTATTTCTTTTTCTAAATCGGCTAAAATTTGAATTGCGTTTGTTGTATCTTTAGCGGAACCCTGTGCCATATTCGGTCTTCCGCCTCCGTTGCCGGACATTTGCTTTGTTATTTTGGAAACGATTTCTCCGGCGGATACTCCCGCTTTAACGTAATTATCCGTAACTTTTGAAATTACGACGCCGCTGTTATCCTGTTTTTTGCAGCATAAAACGATTATTGAATCTCCGCCGAGTTTTTTAGCCAGCATTTCTACACCGATTCTTACCGCATTAACGGGCATATCTTCCGCCATTGAAATAAAAAGCTTGCCTTTTATGCCTTTAATTTCAATATCCTGCGCCCTTGACATTAAAGAATCAAATTTTGCGGCGGTGATTTTATTTTCCAATTCCGCAATTTGTGCGTTTTTATCCTTTATTTCATCCGTTAATTTTTCGATCTTTTCTTTAACGTCTGCGGGTTTAATTTTATAATTATGTGCAATATCGGTGATTAAATCGCTCATATCGTTTAAATATTTCACCGCAGAGTTTGAGCAGATTGCTTCAATTCTTCTTACGCCCTGTGAAATGGCAGATTCGGAAATTATTTTTGCCAATCTTAAATCTTTCGTGTCTTTAACGTGCGTACCGCCGCAAAGTTCTTTTGAAATGCAGTGTTCGTTGTCATAGAAGCTTACAACTCTTACGGTGTCTCCGTATTTTTCATTAAACAATGCGGTTGCACCCGATTTTTTGGCGCTTTCTATGTCCGTAATCTCGGTTTTTCCGCTTAAACCGTCTGAAATCCAGCGGTTGATATATTTTTCAACCTCTTTTATTTCGTCTTTGCTCATTGCTCTCTGGAATGAAAAGTCAAATCTTGTTCTTTCAAAATCTACATAAGACCCTGATTGGTGAACTTCATTTCCTAAAACCTTAATTAAAGCAGCCTGCAAAAGATGGGCCAAAGAATGGTGTCTTTTAATCTCTTCTCTTTTTTTGACGTCAATTTTTGCAAAAACTTTATCGCCTTTTTTGATTGAACCGAAACCTCTGTGAACAAATACTTTACCTGCTTTAAAGGTTTTTCTTACTTCAAAATAAGAATCCGATGACGAGATTGTCCCGAAATCTCCTATTTGTCCGCCCGATTCGGCGTAAAAAGGCGTTTGATTCAATATGACATCGGCTTCTTCGTTTTCAATAACATCAACATTTTTGCCGTCTTTTACGATTGCAAGAACCTGTGCTTCAATTTCGTTTTCTTCATATCCTTTAAAAATCGTGTCCGGATTATCGGTATAATTTAAATCATCCGTTAAAACCACTTTTTGCATTGAAGATCTTGCTCTTTGCTTTTGATTTTCCATTTCTTTTTTAAAGCCGGCTTCGTCGGTTTCAATATTATTTTCAAAAGCGATTTCTTTTGTAAGTTCATATGGAAAACCGTATGTATCATATAATTTAAAAGCGTCTTCTCCGCTTAAAACAGTTTTATTTTCATTTTTCAGGGTTTTTATCATATCCTCAATCTGGCTGTATCCCCTCTGAAGCGTCAGCTTAAACCTTTCTTCTTCCTGCAGAACGACTTTTTTAAT
>DVJH01000151.1 GCA_018710795.1 Candidatus Galligastranaerophilus gallistercoris
TTATCTTATGTATAAATTCGGATACAAAGATAATGTTTCAAAAAGAGAAATTTTTCTTACGAAATACATAAAAGAAAAAACCGAATACTGCTTTTATCACCCGAAAAAAACAATTGCATATTTTATTTTGATATTTCTTTTTTCCTGCATTTTATTTTATTTCACACCGAAAATCTTTTTCCCCGATTCGGACAGAAGCGCATACGAAATAAAATTAAATTTAAAAAACGGTGCTTCCTTTAACGAAACAAATAATGCAATCGAAAAAATAGAAAATTATCTTAAAAATAATAAAAATACCGTGAATTTCTTAAGCTTTACAGGCTGCTCAGCGCCGAGATACGTACTTTCGGCAAGCCCCGAGAATGATAAAACAAATTTTGGAATGCTGCTTGTTAATATTAAAAATTACAAAAAATTAAACGAAGAAATTTCAAAAGCCAAGGCTTTTATTGAAAAAAACATCCTTAACGCCGATGTAATCGTAAGAAAAATTCCTTTGGGCCCGCCCGTTGAAGCACCCGTTGAAATAAGAATAATAAATAAAAATATGGATGAGCTTTTTTATTTTGCAAAAATCGTTGAAGACAAACTTAAATCACAAAAAGGAATATATCTTGTAAAAAACAACTGGGGCGAAAAAGTTCCCGAAATTGAAATTGAAATTGATAAAAATGCCTGTTATCTTGCGGGGTTAAACCCCAAATATTTGTTCGATTACCTGTACACATGTTATAGCGGTCTTATTTTAACTTACTATTACAGAGATGATATTAAAATTCCCGTTATTTTAAAACTTGATGAAGAACTGACACAAAGCCCCGAAAAATTAAATAATATATCAATATATTCAAAAACACTTGCACAAACAATTCCAATCAGCCAATTTGCAAAAACAAAAATAAATTACACAAGAGCAAAAATATTAAGAAGAAACAATAACTATGCCCTTACTGTTCAAGGCTGGACAAAAGGCTCTGCAACTGCACAAAAAATAATAAATAAAATTGAGCCACAGCTTAAAAATATAAAAAAACTTAAATATGAAATAGGGGGAGAAATCGAAAAATCAAAAAAGGGAAATAACTCAATACTTAATAAAATTCCCCTCGCATTCGGAATAATATTTTTAATTCTTACGGGATATTTTAACGGCATCAAAAAGCCCGTAATTATTTTTTTGTGTGCAATATTGGGGCTTGCGGGCGCAAACATCGGGCTTTTTATTACGGGGAGTTATTTTGGTTTTATTACGCTTCTGGGGTACGTTTGCCTTATCGGGATATGTGCGGATAACGGAGTAATTCTTTTATCGGAAATCAAAAGCGAAGCAAAAGAAGATATTTTAAACGCCGCAAAATCAAGAATTGAGCCCGTGCTTTTAACCTGTTTAACGACAATTGGCGGAATGCTTCCTTTATGGCTGAAAAACGACCCGATGTTTTCTTCGCTTGCCGTTGCGGTTATTTTCGGCTTAATAAGTTCGATTTTAATAACCCTTCTGTTTTTGCCGGCACTTTACGGGCTGACTTGTGAAAAACGGAGAAAATAATTTTATGGTAATATTTTTTTATGAATTTAAAAAGCAGATTATATGGTTTTTTGCCCGTAATAAAAGGTGATATTTTAGGAGGAACGGTATCTGCAATAGTAGCCCTGCCGCAGGCGCTGGCATTCGGAGTGGCAACCGGAATGGGTGCAAGTTCTGGGCTTTGGGGCGCGATTATTTTATGTTTAATATCGGGTCTTTTTGGCGGCAAAATTCCCCTTATATCGGGTCCGACAGGTCCCGTTGCAATTGTTGTCGCATCTTGTGCGGCATATTGCACGGGAAACTTAAACGCCGTATTTTTAACGCTGTTAATGGCGGCAATTATTCAAATTATTATTTCATTGACCGATGCGCCCGATATTGTAAAATATGTCCCGTATCCCGTTATATCGGGTTTTACAAACGGTGTAGGCACAATATTAATACTTATGCAATTAAATCCCTTAATCGGATATGACGCAAAACCTTCCATAACAGAGGGGATTAAAAGTTTTATCTTAAATCTTTCAGATATTAATACAAATTGTATAATTTTAAGCACATTGACGCTTTTAATCTTATTTTTGACCCCGAAAAAAATTAACTCTGTTATACCTTCGCAAATTATAGCGCTTGTTGTATGCACATTTGTTTCCGTAAAATTCGGCTTTGAAACGGAAACCATTTCAAAAATCGCAATAGATTTCCCGAAATTTATTAATATCGATTTTGATACCAATTTAATATATAACCTGCTGCCGTATGCGCTTACCGTATCGGTCGTATGTTCATCGGAAAGCATGCTGACGGCTCTTGTTGCGGATTCTCTTACAAATGAAAAAACCAACCACAAAAAACTTTTGTTTTCTCAAGGTCTCGGAAATATTTTCTGCGCTCTAACAGGCTCCATGCCGGGGTCGGCTGCCACAATGAGAACCGTTGCGGCAATTAAAACGGGGGCAACAACAAAACTTGCGGCCGTTATAAATCCGCTTTTTTTAATAATAGTACTTATCAATTTTTCGGATTTTGTAGAAAAGATACCGTTATGTGTTTTGGCGGGTATATTAATTAAAATAGGAATAGATATTATTGACCTGAAACTTGTAAAAGTATTGAAATATGCGCCAAAAGACGATATATACATTTTATTCGCGGTATTTTTCCTTACGGTTTTTTATAATCTGATTTTTGCCGTCGGAGCGGGAATCGTGCTTGCCGCACTTTTATACGCAAAAAGAACGGCCGATAAAGCCAATTTAATCAACACGACGTATAAAATTGACCCCGAAACGGCAGGGCTTGAAAAAGAACTTGCGCATGATTATAAATATCAAATAAGGGTGGTCCACATAATAGGGCAATTTTTCTTCGGTTCATCCACAAGAATAGTTTCCCAATTTGACGAAATGCTCGGCACAAAATATTTGATAATAAACTATGAATCGGATTCATTGCTTGATATATCCGCCGTTTTTGCGCTTGAAGATATAATTATAAGATTAAAAGCACAGCATATAAATTTAATGATGATAATAAGAAGCGAAACGGTATTAAACCAATTGAAGAATTTAAAAATTACATCACAGGTGGGAGAAGAAAATATTTTCCATGACGAAAAAACGGCAATCAAAGATGCAAAGTTAAGAATTAAAAATAAAATTAAAAATAAAAAATAAATTTGCCGATGATGCGACTTGAACAAGGACTCCGTTAAAAAGTTACCCCAACGGGTAAGTTTTTAATGGAGGTTGTTTTTATTTATAAAAACAACGTGCGGAAAGTCGACAAGCAAAAATTATAAGAAATAATAAATTTGCCGATGATGCGACTTGAACGCACGACCTACTGATTACGAATCAGTTGCTCTACCAACTGAGCTACATCGGCAAATTTAACTAACATAATAATTATAATACAAACATTTTAAATGTCAGCAGTACAAAAAGGACATTTTGTGGCATGAATCGGAATAACCGAAGTGCACCTCGGGCATTGTTTCGTTGCGGCTTCCTGTGCAGCCTCGGCGTCTTTTATGTTGATATTTTTTAGCTTATTAATCGCTTTAACGAGTATAAATACCGAAAAAGCAACAATAATAAAGCTTATAATCTGGTTGATAAATAACCCGTAATTAATTGTTACGACACCTGCATCTTTAGCCGCATCAAGAGAAAGATAGATTGTATCGGGAATATCTTTTGAAGTCGGAAGTATAAAATAGAGATTTGTAAAATCAACCTTCCCTAAAAGCCACCCCAAAGGAGGCATGATTATATCGTTTACAAGCGAATTTACAACACCCGAAAAGCTTGCGCCGATTATGATACCGACGGCCATATCAATGACATTTCCCTTAATTGCGAATGTTTTAAATTCATTTAATCCGTTTTTTATAAATTCAAACATTTTTACCTCTTAATTTTTTTCAAATCTTTCAAGCGCAAATTGCTCGATTGTACCTGATTTTGGCGCCAGATCATCACTGTATGCATACAGCGTGTAAACATCTTTTAATTTAACCGAACGATTAACAAGGCTCCTTACCTTTTTTAAATCATCAAGCGACATTGTTTCATTCGGCCCCGCATCGCCGTTAACATCAACCGTAACCGTAGCACATGCGGTTTTTTGCTCGTAATATGTGTTTTGCGCTCTTGTGCCGCATTCTCTGAGATATCCTTCAACTTTAATTTTGACGCCGTTTGGAAATACAATGGTGTCAACTCCGTCAAAAGTGCCGTTTGAATATTTTGCAAAATATGAAGGAATTCTCTCTTCTCCGACGGTATTAATCCCCAAAATGTCGCCTTCTCTGTAGCCTTTTTGGATAATTTGTTTGATATCGTCTTTAACTTCCGCAAATTTCATCATATGCGAAGTGTTATTGTGCCCGGTCTGCTGCACGGGCCAGATAATAATATGGATTATAATCCCGATAACTGCAACGGGCAGCCAAAACCTCTGGCTTTTTATAAAATCCTCTTCATCATCATAATTTCTGGCGTCATACGCGGCACGGTTTCCCGTCAGCCCCGAAATCAACGCCAAAATTACGGTTAAAACGGTAACCGTCGTAACAAGAACGGGATACATCGAAGAAGAAATAAATTTATTTGTCAAATGCGGAAGCCAGGTTAAAATAAGAAATATAAAAGCAAGGGTTTTTCTTTTATAAATAAAATTGTAAATAACGGGAAAAACAAATGCCTGTAAATTAAATGCATTTGCGGTTTTTTTTGAAAGTTTGGGCTTGGTTTTTCTGTTTTGTCTTGAAACTTCCCTGATTATTCGCATTTGTTCTTCATCTACCATAAAAACTCCGCCTAACTAAAGTAATAAGTTAAATGATATAATGTTAAAACTTTGCTTGCAAGATTTTAACAAATAATTCATATATTAACATTTTGCAATAACAAAAAAGATGAAATATAATTTTTGATTATGGAAGATAAACAAGAAGTTTTAAATTATATAAAAGAATCGTTTGAATTAAAAAACAGAAAGCTCTATAAAGAAGCAATTGAGGTTCTGTACAAAATTTTGAGCGAAGAAACCGATGATATGACAACGGTAGAAGTCATTTCCCAGATAGGGGATTTGCATCTGCTTTTAAAAAACTATGTAAGAGCAATCGAACAGTATGAAAAAGTTCTTGAAATTGACTCCAACCATGAGCACAGTACAAATAAACTGTATGAAATATATTTTGAATTAAAAGAATACCAAAAAGCGCTCAATGCGGCAAAAAAACTTTGTGAAATTTCAAAAAAGCCGCTTGATTATGTTAAATATTTCAGCGTTCTTTTAAAATTGGGAAGAGCTGATGAGATTTTGGAAATTTATGATTCTTTAAATGACGAATTAAAAGAAGACCCCAATATCTTATATATAATTTCATTATTAAAAGAAGAAGGCAAAAAAGAAACGCTGCTGAAAGTCGTAAATTCATATCCGACATTCACCGAAGCAAAGTTTGACCTTGCAATGATTTATTATAATGAAAATGATTTCCTAAACGCCGAAAAGCTTCTTGATGACATTTTAAAATTCAAAAGAGATTCACTTTGTTACTATTACAAAGCCTTGATTCAAATTTCAAGAAAAGAATTTTTCCCCGCAATAGACAATCTTCATCGGGCAATCAAAATAAGCAAAGGAACCGTTCAGGAATTTTATTTTGAACTTGCAAAAGCATATATGGACGTTAACTGGTTTGATGAAGCAATCAACACGATTAAAACTTCAATAACTCTTTGTATTGAAAAAGGCGAAGATAAAACATACATTGATAAAAGATATCTTTTGCTGGCATGGGTTTTTGAAAAGCAAAAAGATTACGATAACGCATTATTTAACCTGACTTTAATCGGTCCCGATTCACCCGTTAAAATTCAATCCGACGTTTTAAAGTCATTAATCGAATATAAAAAAGGCAATATCATAAAGGCAAAAGACGAACTTGAAAATATCTACGAAAAAAATCCGCAAATAAGAGATGATTTAACGCTTTTAGACACTCTTGGCGCAATTTATAAAGATTTAAAGCTTAACAAAAAAGCTATGGAATTTTATGAAAAACACCTTGAAAATTATCCCGATTCAATTCATACGGTTTGCGAATACGTCGATATTTTAATTGATGAAGAAGAATACGGCAAAGCGGAAAGCTATATGGAAAAATATTCTTCATACGGCAGGATTGCAAGTTTTTTAAATTCAAAAGCAAGAATATATTTCAGAAAAAAAGAATACGATAAGGCAATAAAAAATCTGGATGAATTGCTTGAATTTGATAAAAATAATGCCGAAGGGTATTATTTTAAAGGACTTATTTTAAATACGACGGGCGAATATAATAAAGCAATAAACCTTATAGAAACGGCGCTTGAATTAAACCCGACAAAAGCAAAATATTACGCCCAGGCAGCGGTTTCAAACTTAAAAAGAGGCTTTTATAACGATGCAATGCTCTATATAAAAGAAGCAATCGAAATTGAACCAGATGATTTGAATTATAAAAAACTGGCGGCAGAGATTGCTAAAAAAGCGGGTAACGAGCAAGAAGCGCGCTTCTGGGATTTAATCGTAAACGGCACCGAATCGATAATAAAAGACACAAAAAGGTTATAGTTGATTATTTGTCTTTATAGTATAAAATTAATTTACGGGGAGCCTGCCCCGTTATTGAATTTAAAATTTTAATCAAAACTGCTTTTTGCGCCCGTAGCTCAGCTGGATAGAGTGTTTGGC
>DVJH01000152.1 GCA_018710795.1 Candidatus Galligastranaerophilus gallistercoris
TGCTCTGTTTGCATGTTCTCTGACATCGGTTACTATAGTTGGTATAAGAAATGCCGCAACAACGCCTAAAATCGTCATTGTAAGAAGCGCTTCCGCGAGGGTAAACCCCTTTATCTTTTTCATAAAATGCCTTTCATTAAACTATTGTTTGTAAGTACAGATAACCCCGCCGCTTTGGTTCATACTGTCGGTATTTTTAACGCCGAGGGTTTTCATATAAATTTCCGTCCATTTTGAAGGAGAATGAGAATATACAATGCTTTTTGCCTGTCCTTCGCTTATGCTTGCGGGAAGCAGCCTTGAATTAATAATCATCGAAAACATCTCTTCGGCGGTAGGAATTCCTTCGTTTCCGTTTGCGGAATTATTAAGGCAGAATTGTTCCGCTTCTTCAAGCGTATAATTCTTTTCAAAATCATAGTTGCCCGCAAAAACCGGTACCGTAACTTTTGGTTTTTTACCGAAAAATACCGTTGCAAAGCCTACATCGTTTCCGATTATATTGGGAGGAGTTGCCCCGTTAACATCGTATACGATATTAATACAGGCAGGAGAATAAATCATAAATTCATTATCCTGATTTTTTACATATTCGCTTGCAGAATCCGCGCAATAAGGGCTGTATGATAAAATCATTGAAATGCCGTTTTGGGTTTTAAGGCTCCAGGGTGCAATGGAAGCGTGCATCGCTGCCGCAGCAACGTTCGGATTATTTTTAATTGATGCAATATATGATGCCTGAGCCAAATCCATTACACTAAATGTATTTACAAGATCATAATCACGATATGCTTCACCCTTAAGCCAGCCGCAATCCTGATAAGATTTGCTTATTTTCTCCAATATTTCATCATAATCGGGAACCCTCAGGGAATTTGCGCTCAGAGAATGTTTAAGGCTGATATTTGAAATTACGTCTTTATATTTTAAAAGAGTACTTTTGGAGTTATCCGCAAGCACGGGCTGTTTAGCAGAAGCCGGTTTTGGCATTTGATCGTATAAAAGAATTTCTACATCGCCGGGGCTGCATATTTTTGCAAATTTCATATAATTTGCAAGATGATATACTATAAATTCGCCCGTGGGTTCATTTGTTCTGTTTTCAAACCTTATATACTGGCTTCCGTTGCTGTTATTTCTTACTTCCCTGTTCCAGCTTATTCTGTTTTCAAGCATAACCATATGGCTTAGGGCATTTGAAATGTCAACAGCCATTGCCTGTCTTCTTGCTCTGTTTGCATGTTCTCTGACATCGGTTACTATTGTGGGTATAAGAAATGCCGCAACAACGCCTAAAATCGTCATTGTAAGAAGCGCTTCCGCGAGGGTAAATCCCTTTATCTTTTTCATATATAAAACACCTTTCACTATAAACCGAAAAAAATTGTATACAAATTATATATTCCCATTTTAACAGTTTTTTATGCATTTTTCAATTTTTCGGCGCTTGGAATTTATGCATAATAAAAAGACCCTTTAAGGGTCTTTTTATTTTTTATTTATAAGTACAAATCGCAAAGCCGCTTGAACCCGAGCCTAAATCATCTTTATACCAGGGGTTCGGCTGCGTATTATATACGCCCGAATTGGTGGAAATCCCCGAGATTGATTTGGGAAGAAGATGGCTGTTAATTAACAGTGAAATATATTCTTCACCCGAAGGAATTTCTTCTTCGCCGCCCGAAGAATTTTGCAGGCAATAGCGGCTGGCTTCATCTCTTGAATTAAAAGAAACGGGGGGTTTATCGGCATTATCTTCATCAACTCCGTAGTTTGCCGTAAATACGGGAGAAGCTATCGTCGGTTTTTTACCGAAAAATACCGTCATAAAGCCTACGTCTCTGCCCACTATATTAGGCGTATTTTCTCCGTTAACATCATATATGATGTTTAAACACCCCGGCGCCTGCACACCGCCTTGATTATTATTACCTTTTAATTTTAAGTATTCGCTCGGCGTATTTGCACAGTGGGGGTTATATGATATGAGCATTGCAACGCCGCCCTGCGTAATTGCCGCCCAAGTGCCGTTCGTGGATGCGTTGCTTACGCCGCCGAATTTAAGCATTTTATCATAAGATTCTTTTGCCGCGGTTTCAATGGCAAATGTTTGAAGCATATCGTAATCACGGTATTTGTATCCTTGAATCCAGCCGCAATCATATATGGATTTTGTGTATTCTTCGCCTTCTTCCATATCATCCGAATCAATAGCCATAATGTTCAGACTGCTGTATAAACCGATGCTTGAATAAAGGCTTTGGTTTGCAACTTTGGATAAATTAATTCTTTTTGCATTATCTGCAAGCTGCGTTAAACCGCTGTCGCTTTTTTTATTCTTATTCTTATTATTATTTTTATTGTTATTTTTGTTTCCGTTGTTATTTTTATTGCCGTTATTTCCGTTTCCGTTGTTTTTATCTTTCCAATCATCATAATAACCTTCATCGTTTAAGTTTCGGCAAAGCTGGTGATCGGGTTTTCTGTCGCAGAATTTGGTATTATTCATACAGCCCTGACATTCGGGTCTGTGTGCGGCTTGACCGCTTGAACCGCAATATTTTGTACAATCGGTTTCCGGAAAGTCAACATCGCATTCCTGGCATTCGGGTCTGAAAACGGAAAACGCATATTTTCCGCAATACGTGCTGCAAGGATCGACATCGGGATAATTTGCCCCGTGTTCGCATATATTACATACCATCTGCTGCTCTGCTGTAGTGGGGTGTCCGCAAAAACTGGGGCACTTCATAGGATCGTCGTCATCGGGATCCCATTGCGGAGGTTCAGGCTCCGGTTCCGGTTCGGGATCGGGCTGCGGCGGATTAACTTCGGGCTCATCCGGTTCAGGGTCGGGTTCCGTTATTGTGGCGCCCGGAGAACAAATTCTTAAAAATTTCATATAATTTGACATATGATTAACGATAAAATCACCCGTAGGCTCATTTGACAGTGTTTCACTTTCGGATTTATTTATCCTGCTTTCGGTCAGTGCCATTTCATTTAAAACGCTTGCAAGTTCAAGCGCAAGAGTTTGTTTTTTAGCTTTAAAAGCACTTTCTTTAACGTCCGTTATAATAGTAGGAAGTATCATTGCCGCAATTACGCCGATTACGGTCAAAGTTAAAAGCGCTTCGGCCAGAGTAAAAGCCCGTATCTTTTTCATAAACTGCCTTTCAAATAAAACTTGGTAATATAATCAATAATTTCATTTTATCAGTTTGCACAATCGTTTGCAATTAAGTTATCCATATTTCAAATATTTGATTTATAATTATTTAAAAAGCGAAAGGAAGTCATTTTGGAAAGATTTACTGGACTGATTGGAATTGTAGTAATAGTAGGCATTTGTTATTTAATGTCGAATAATAAAAAGAAAATTAATTTAAAAACGGTTTTAACGGGGTTTATTCTTCAATTTTTACTTGCAATTTTTGTCCTTAAGGTTCCTTTGGGGCAGAATATTTTAAGTTTTATATCGAAAGGGATTGAAAAAATTCTCCAATTTTCAAATTCGGGGGCGGATTTTGTATTCGGATTTTTAAATAATTCCCCCGATAAAATAAACGAGCTTTTTTATGACGGAGCGGCATTTGTTTTCTCGATTAAATTAATCGCAACAATAATTTTTATTCTGGCTATAGTAAATATTCTTTATTATTTCGGCATTATGCAAAAAGTTGTCCAATTTTTTGCAAAAATTATGTATAAAATTATGGATGTATCGGGCGCAGAAGCATTATCCAACATTGCAAGCGTTTTTGTCGGGCAGGTTGAAGCACAGATTATGATACGCCCTTATTTAAAATCGGCGACAAAATCGGAATTATTGGCTTCCATGACAGGCTCCATGGCATGCATTGCGGGCGGAGTTATGGCAATTTATATTGCAATGGGTGTTCCCGCACAATTTCTTCTTGCCGCATCAATTATGGCAGCCCCCGGGGCGCTTGCGGTTGCAAAAATCATATACCCCGAAGATGAAGAAAGCCAGACCAAAGACGAAGTTAAAGTTATAGTCGAAAGAACCCATGTAAATTTAATTGATTCAATTGCAAACGCAGCCTCTGACGGTATGAAGGTATCTTTAAACGTTATTGCGATGTTAATTGCATTATTATCTTTAATTGCAATGGCGGATTGGTGTCTTGCAAAAATCGGATTATTTTTATTTGATTACTGCCACATCCACCTTTCTTTCATTGATTTATCCGATTTGAGCATAAAATCGCTTTTGGGCGCAATTTTTTCTTTGTTTGCGTTTATTATGGGTGTACCCTTTGAAAATATAACTCAAGTGGGTGCGCTGATGGGAGAAAAGCTTGTTTTAAATGAATTTATCGCATATACGGATTTAATTCAGATGAAAGAATGCTTAACACCCAAAGCAATAACAATTGCAAGCATTGCACTATGCGGCTTTGCAAACTTCGGCTCGATTGCAATCCAAATCGGAGGCATCGGAGAACTTGCCCCCACAAGAAGAGGGGACATTGCAAAACTCGGCATAAAAGCATTAATTGCAGGGACTTTTGCTTCATATATTTCAGCCTGTATGGCAGGGATTTTAATGTAAAAAGGGAAAAATTATGGCAATAATTGAAGAGACGATAGAGATTGAATACGATAAAGAATTTCCTCCGAAAGTAAACCCTATTGAAGAATTTATCAAACAAAAAGGCATAAACCCCGTAAGATATTCTCTTATCAGTATAGACAGGGCTAAAAATAAAATTAAACTCGGAATCTCCGGCATTAAAGATTAAAATTATTAATTTTAGGTTAATTTTTGTAATATTTTTTAAAATCATTATTAAAATAAAAATATAAGAAAAGTTTGAGGTCGTTTATGTTTGATTTTGAAAAATTAACAAAAATAGGACAAAATGTCTTAATTGAAGCCCAGAATCTGGTAAAGATAAATAAAAACTCGTTTCTTGAACCTGCACATATTTTCCTTGCAATTTTAAATTCGTCAAATAACGAATCCGTAAATGAGTTTTTAGGCCGTCTGAAATTAGGCGGAAACCTTGTCAGGTCGGATGTTCAAAATTTAATTGAAACATACCCCAAAATATCCGATTCAACGGTGCAATTATATTTTTCGAACAATTCGCTAAAATTAATGGATTTAGCTTTTGATTATGCAAAAAATATGAAAGATAAATTTGTATCTTATGAGCACATTGTTCTTGCATTATCAAAATTTGTTCAGGAAGACAAAAACGAAGAAGGTTTAAAGAAGATATTCAACAAATTCAACATAACGGAATTAAACGTCTTAAATGCAATTAAAAATTTAAGAGGAGATAAAACCGTGAACAGTGAAAATGCAGATGAAGAATACAAAGTAATGGAAAAATATTCCATAGATTTAACCCAAAAAGCCCGTGAAGGGAAATTGGACCCCGTTATAGGAAGAGATGAAGAAGTAAGAAGAATAATTCAGGTCCTGAACAGAAGAACAAAAAATAACCCCGTATTAATAGGCGAAGCGGGCGTAGGTAAAACGGCAATCGTTGAAGGGCTTGCACAAAGAATAATAAGAGGCGATGTCCCCGAGAGCCTTAAAGATACAAAACTTCTTGCTCTTGATATGGGCGCTCTTGTTGCGGGCGCAAAATTCAGGGGCGAATTTGAAGAAAGATTAAAAAAGGTCATAGATGAAATTCAAAAATCCCAAGGACAGATAATTTTATTTATTGATGAATTGCATACCGTAGTGGGTCTGGGCGCAGCCGAAGGTTCAACCGATGCGGGAAACCTTTTAAAACCTATGCTTGCAAGAGGTGAAATTAGAACCGTAGGCGCCACAACAATTAATGAATACAGAAAATATATAGAAAAAGACCCTGCCTTAGAAAGACGTTTTCAGCCCGTTCTGGTTGATGAACCGTCGGTCGAAGCAACGATTTCGATTTTAAGAGGATTAAAAGAAAAATATGAAGTCCACCACGGGGTTAGAATTAAAGATTCCGCCCTTGTTGCGGCGGCAGTTTTATCAAACAGATATATAACGGACAGATTTCTGCCCGATAAAGCAATAGATTTGGTTGATGAAGCAGCATCATCCGTCAGAATTGAAATTGATTCAATGCCTGAAGAACTTGATAAGCTTGAAAGGCAAAAACTTCAATTGCAAATTGAACTTGAAAGCTTAAAAGAAGATAACGACACCGAAAAAATTCAAAGAGTAACAAAAGCACTGGATGAAGTTTCAAAACAGGCAGACGTTTTAAAAGAACAGTGGCTTAAAGAAAAATCATCATTAAATGACGAAGTTTCGATTAAACAGGAAATCGAAAGAACAAAAGTAGAAATAGATAACGCCGAAAGACAGGCCAACCTTGAACAGGCAGCAAAATTAAAATACGGCAAACTGCCCGAATTAATGAAAAAACTCGAAGAAGCGCAAAATAACGGGAACAAAAAAGAAAAAAACACGCTTTTAAGAGAAGAAATAACCGATGAAGATATAGCGGAGGTTGTTTCAAAATGGACGGGTGTTCCCGTTTCAAAACTCGTTGAATCGGAAAACGAAAAACTTCTTAAAATGGAAGAAGTTCTCCATAAACGTGTTATCGGGCAAAATGAAGCGGTCGGCGTCGTATCGGATTCAATCCGCCGCGCGCGTTCCGGTTTAAAAGACCCGAAACGCCCGATTGGAACGTTTTTATTCCTCGGACCCACGGGCGTAGGTAAAACCGAACTTGCAAAAGCATTATCCGAATTTATGTTTCAGGATGAAGACGCTTTGATTAGAATTGATATGTCCGAATATATGGAAAAACATTCCGTTGCAAGACTTATAGGCGCACCCCCCGGATATGTCGGATATGATGAAGGCGGACAATTAACCGAAAAAGTAAGAAGAAAACCGTATTCGGTTATATTGTTTGATGAAATCGAAAAAGCACACTATGACGTCTTTAACATAATGCTTCAAATCTTTGATGACGGCAGATTAACCGATTCCAAAGGAAGAACCGTTGATTTTAAAAATACGATTATAATCTTAACATCAAATATCGGTTCCGACATTATTTTGGACAGGGCCGTAAAAGGTCTTTTATCGGCGGATGAAAAAGAAAAAACGAAAGAAGAAGTAAAAGAAAGATTAAAAGAACACTTCCGCCCCGAATTCTTAAACAGAATAGATGAAACCGTTTATTTTGAAGCCTTAACGCTTGATGATTTGAATAAAATCGTTGATATTCAGGTTAATTATTTAAGAAATCTGCTGCAGGAAAGAAAAATCGATTTTGAAATCACGCCCGACGCTAAAGACAAACTTGCCCTCGAAGGGTATAACCCCATCTACGGTGCAAGACCCTTAAAGCGTGTAATAAGACAAAAAATCGAAAACCCTCTGTCAAAAGCAATCTTAAAAGGTGAATTTACGGACGGGGATAAAATAATAATTGATGTAAAAGATGATGAAATTATATTTAATAAAGGATAAAATAATCACAAATTAAAAATCGGCTCAAATGAGCCGATTTTTTTTAATTAATTATTTTCAGATACCGCCTCTTCTTCATCAACGGGTTCTTCTTTTTTCGGTGCCACTATTTTAATTTTTACTATCCTTGCGCCATCAGTTTTAACGACCCTGAATTCAAAGCCGTCAATATTACAAACGTCGCCCTCTTTTGCAATGTGCCCCAAATATTTAATAACAAGCCCGCCGATTGTTTCAATATCTTCGTCCTCAACCTCGTTTTGAGCTTCAAGGTTAAAGTAGTCGTTAAATTCGTCAATTCTAAACATTGCGTTTGCAATATATTCTCTGTCGCCTATTTGTTTAATGTCGGCTTCTTCTTCGTCAAATTCGTCCTGAACTTCGCCTACGATTTCTTCCAGCACGTCTTCCATCGTAATTAACCCCGAAACGCCGCCGAATTCATCAATTACAAGCGCCATTTGAGATTTTTTCTGTTTAAATTCATGAACGAGTTTATCTACCGTCAAAGTTTCAGGCACCAAAAGCGCGGGTCTTACGATTTTTCTTAAATTAATTTCTTTTCCTTCAACAACAAGGGGGTATAAATCTTTTAAGTGTAATATACCGACCACTTTGTCCAAATCTTCTTCATAAACGGGATATCTTGTATACTGGTTTTCAATCGTTAAATTTTTCAATTCTTCCTGAGTGATATCAACGGGAATTGAAACAACGTCGGGCCTCGGGACCATAACCTGTTTGGCAAGAATATCTGAAAACTTAAATACGTTTTGCAGAATTTCTTTTTCGGTATCGTTTAAAACGCCCTCTTTATGCGATTCATCAATAATCATATCAAGTTCTTCAACCGTATGAACAAGATGTCCCACATGCGCCGGCGGAATTTTCATTAAAGATAAAAGCCAGTTGCCAAAGCCGTTTAAAAGGAAAATAAACGGTGTAAAAATTTTTGTAATAAACGCCATCGGTTTTGCAACGATTAATGCCGTCCTTTCGGGGTGTTGGATTGCAACTGACTTAGGCATTAATTCGCCGATAACCACATGCAAAAACGTAATTAAAGAAAATGCAATCGTAACGGCAACCGAATGCGTTGCAAACGAGCGCATCGATTCGGGGAAAAACCCGAAAACGGGTTCTATTATTTTAACAAGGGTTGCTTCGCCGACCCACCCGAGGCCTATACTTGCAATCGTAATGCCCAATTGAACCGCAGCAATTGACCTGTCAAGATGGTTAATTGAATCAAGCGCAATTTTTGCAAGCTTGTCGCCTTCTTTTGAAAGCTGGGAAATTCTTGTTTTCCTGACCGATACAAGCGCAAACTCCGTTGCCACAAAAAACCCGTTTGCAAATAACAACAATGCTACAACTAATAAATTAAATCCTATTGGTCCTGTTTCAGGGTGCATTTTTTATTCCCGTAATAATCCTTAGTTTATTATATTATTAAAACGATTTTTTTACAAATTTTAAACCGTTTCTTCATATAATCCTATTATTAGAAAAGTCGGCAATGTTTTTTATCTTGAACTTTCTTAAAATTTAAAAAAAGGAAGTTTAAAATGAAAAAATTTTTTATTCTTATTTGTTGTTTGTTTTTACCGCTCAAAGCATTTTCATATGAAATTTATGATGCGGACTGGTGCAGAAAAAACGGCGGTGTTATTGAATTTGATATTAATCAAAATATTAATTTTAACTGTATAACGCTTGACTTTAAAACAACTCCTTATATAAAAGAAGTGTATAATATTTTATGCATTCCTTATTATTCTTCAATTATGAGCAATAAAGAGCCGTTATTTCTAAAACTTGTATACGGATTTGAAAACAAAGAAAGTTCAATATTTGATACGTATAACTGGAAAATCACCGAAAACGAACTTTTAAGATATATTTAAAAAAAGCCCCCGCTAAAGCGGGGGCTTAATTTTATAATCCTATAAACTTTGAACCGTGAATATCTTTTATATTGTCAATTTTTAACAAAGTTTCTTTATCTACTTTATCATCGGTGTTTATTATCATCAAGCTTACATCGTCCGATGAATTTTGTTTTTGCGCCACCTGCATTTTGGAAATGTTTACGTTATCGTTTCCGAGAACCACCGCAACCTGGGCAATCATATTGGGCTGATTTTTATGAGGAACAAGAAGCATATATTTATCGGGTTCGATTGAAGTTATGTAATCGTTTAATTTAACTATTCTTGCAACGTTTTGCGCAATCAATGCTCCCTGAACTTCAACACAGTCTTTATCCCCCTGAAGCTTAACCGTGATTGAACCTATGTAATCGGTTGATTGTTCGGATTTTTTGGTGGAAATATTTATGCCTCTTTGTTTTGCAATAAAGGGCGCATTTACATAATTAACCCCGACAAGGTTTGAAGATAAAACGCCTTTTAATACCGCAACTTCCAGAGGCGAAACATCAATATTTGCAAGAGTTCCCTTAACTTCAATTTCAATTCCTCTTAAATTGCCTTCTAAAATCTGCGATGCGATTTTTGAAATGCTTTCTGCAATCGGCATATAGTCTTTAACGGGTTCGAGTTTTTGAGGTTTTAAAGACGGGATGTTAACCGCGCTTGCGGCGTCCCCGCCCGATAAAACTTCTTTAACCTGATTTGCAACATCCAATGCAACGTTTATTTGCGCCTCATCCGTGCTTGCACCCAAATGCGGCGTTAATACTACATTTTTTCCGAATTTAATCAGAGGGCAGTTTTGAATATTCTTTTCATCTTCATAAACATCAATTGCGCATGACGCAACCTGACCGGATTCAAGGGCTTCGCATAACGCTTTTTCGTCTATTATTCCGCCTCTTGCACAATTTATGAGTCTGACGCCTTTTTTCATTCTGTTGATTGTGTTTGTATTGATTAAAGATGTTGTTTCTTTGGTTTTTGGCGTATGGACGGTTATAAAATCGGGAATCGGCCAGAAATCATCAAGGTGCTCAATATATTTTCCGCCGAATTTTTCAACGTATTCTTTTGTTGCATAAGGGTCAAAAACAACAAGCTTCATTCCGAGCGCAAGCGCAACCTGCCCCACATGCTGTCCGATTTTTCCGAAACCTATAATCCCCAATGTTTTTCCGAAAACTTCAACACCCGTAAACTTTGACCTTTCCCATAAACCCTGTTTAACGGAAGCATCCGCAACGGGAATATTTCTGTTCATTGCCATCATCATTGCGATTGTATGCTCTGCCGCCGCATTTGTATTGCCGTCAGGTGAATTTACGACAATAATGCCTTTTTTTGTTGCCGCATCAAGATCAATATTATCAACACCGACGCCCGCTCTTCCTATAATTTTCATGTTTTTGGCAGCTTCAATAATTTTTGCGGTAACTTTTGTCTGGCTTCTGACCAAAAGCGCGTCATACTGCCCTATAATTTCAATAAGTTTATCTTCGTCCATTGTGGGAAGATTATCGACTTCAGCCACTTTTGATACTATATTTACCGCAGCTTCGTTTATTTTGTCGGTGATTAATACTTTCATCTGTGCATCCTCTTTTTCTTTTATTTCCTTTAAATAAAGCCGATATCATATGATATCGCTCTATTAAATCCTTCTTAAAACCCGAATTTTTTTATGATACCGACTGCGGCAAAAACGCCTGCGGGTATGTATATGTCAGCTTAAAGCCCATTTGTTTATACATCTTCATTGCGGGCGCATTATCGTAATCGGTGCTTACGTTAAGTTGATTTACGGCAATTATACCTTGTCTGTTCAGCTTAATAATTTCTTCAACGGTTTGTTTAAGCATAACTTCGGATAACCCCAAACCCCTGTGCTCGGGTAAAATTCCGACCAGAGGAATATTTGCAATCTCCGTTCCCGTTATGTTTGCAAGGCAAAAACCGACAACCGAATTTTCATGCAGCAAAATTCTTGAAGCGGTATCCAAAAACCTGCCGTAAATTTCTTCCGTGATTTTATTTGTAATGTCATCCGCTCCTTTAAGGGTTTTAAACCTCGGGTCAAAATAAACATCCGTTGTATTAATAAATGATTTATAAATACAATCTCTTAATTCTTCTTTGTATATTTCTCTGTAAGGAACAATTTTATATCCTATGGGAAGGTCGGTAAATCTTATTTTTTCAAGAGTTTTTGTTTCTTTTTTATCCGTAACGGGAAAATCCAAAACGGCGAGATTTACAAAATGAAAACCGTAGCTTCTTATCGTATCTTTAAAATCTTCCTGCCGGCCGAGCATGGGATAGCTTACAAGGCATGTTCTTCTTATATCTTTCGTTTCTCTCAAAAAAGCTTCAAGAAGCCTTTTTTTCTTTTCGTTGTGGTTTTCATCCCCGAGACAATGAATTATATATAATTCAATTGCATCTTCCTGCGCCGTTGAATATGCAAGAAACCCCGTCGGAATTGCACCTTCAAGAAGAATAATGCATTTAATAATGCCTTTGTTGAAGTAATCCAAAAAATCATTATATTCGAGCGGCTCTAACTCAAAACGATAATCCTTTTTGCAATTAACACGAAAATCGTTATATGCGCCCATAAAAATTTTAAAATATTTTTCAGATAATACTTCCGTTTGATACATTAATATTGTCATCCTTAATTTACGCTAATTATATCACAAAGATTTTTTATATCTTCCAACTTAACCTTTTCATTGTTTACATCTTTATACATATGCTTCATTCTGTTGATTTTTGTTTGAATGTATTTCTTGTTAAATTCGGTTATTTTAGGCTCAATTGCGACAATTTCTCTTATTTTTAAACCATAACCCGTCAGCGCCACGATTTTTTTCGGGTTGTTTGTTATAAGGTCAAATTCCCCGTATCCCAAATCGACAAGAATTTGTGCGCCGGTGCCGTAGTTTCTTAAATCCGATTTAAATCCCAAAGATATGTTGGCATCAACCGTATCCTGCCCCATATCCTGCAATTTATACGCTTTTAATTTATTAATTAAACCTATCCCTCTTCCTTCATGGTCTCTTATATATACAACGGCGCCCTTGCCGTAATTTGATATCATCTTTAAAGAATCCGTAAGCTGCTGGTTGCAATCGCATTTTAAGCTGTGGAAAATATCACCCGTAAGACATTCCGAATGCATTCTGACCAAAGGAACCTTATCGGTTTTATCATCCGCAACAAGTGCCACATGTTCAACACCCGTAAGTTCATCTAAATACCCGAATATTTCAAAATTTCCGAATTCCGTAGGCAGAGGCGTTTGAATCATTCTTTTTATATGCCTTTCAAACCCGAGGCGGTATTCAATTAAATCGGCAACCGTAACAATTTTAATGCCGTGATTTTTTGCAAACTCAAATAAATCGTCCCTTCTTGCCATTGTGCCGTCATCGTTTGTTATTTCGCATATAACACCCATAGGTTTTAACCCCGCAAGCCTTGCCAGATCAACCGCGGTTTCCGTGTGCCCCGCTCTTTTTAAAACCCCGCCTTCTTTTGCAATTAAAGGAAAGATATGCCCCGGGCGCCTTAAATCTTCGGGTTTTGAATTGTTATCGGCAATAACTTCGATTGTTTTTGCACGGTCAAATGCCGAAATTCCCGTTGTTACGCCGAATTTAGGATCGGCATCAACGCTTTGGGTAAAATTTGTGCCCTTTATATCGGTATTATGTTCAACCATAGGCGTTATATTTAATTTATCCGCAACATCTTTTGTTAATGCAAGGCAAACAAGCCCCCTGCAATTTTTAATCATAAAATTTATTTTTTCGGGCGTTATAAATTGAGCGGGATAGATTAAATCTCCTTCGTTTTCCCTGTCCTCATCATCCGCCACTATAACAGGGTTTCCCTTTTTAAATTCTTCAATTGCTTCTTTAATTGTATTAAACATGGGTTTTGCCTCTCTTTTAAAAGCCGTTTTCAATTAAAAATTCTTTTGTGATTTTTGATTCTTTTTTCTGCTCGGTAAATTTTTTAATATACTTTGCAACCATATCATATTCTATATTAACAACATCATTTATTTTTAAATATTTAAGATTTGTATTGTTAAATGTTTCGGGTAATATTGAAACTTCAAAGTTTTTTTCATTGACTTCAGACACCGTAAGGCTTATTCCGTTTACGGATATTGAACCTTTTTTTACGATTAAATCCGTATCGCATTCAAAATTAAAAATTCTTGCAACACCGTCATTTTTAATCGAATTTAATTTTGCAACACGGTCAATATGCCCCGATACGAGGTGTCCGTCCAATCTGTCGGACAATTTCATTGCAAGTTCAACGTTTACAAAATCCCCCTTTTTAATTGAAGCTAAATTTGTAAGCCTCAGGGTTTCATTCATTGCTTCAAAATAAAGGGTATTATTTTCTTTTTTTATAACGCTCTGGCATGCCCCGTTAATTGCAATTGAATCTCCTTTTTTGATTTTTTCCGTATCAAAATGAACCTCAACGGCAAAAATCCTGCCGCCCTGAAGTTCCGATATATCTTTAATACATCCCGAGTCTTGAACCAGTCCTGTAAACATAAGTAAAAGTTACCATAAAAATGCAAAAAATGCGATTTTTAAAAATCGCATTTTTAATTCAAATCAAACCCTTGTTTTAATGCATTCGAAAAAAAACTATGCAAAATAATCAATTTTATTGCCGTTCAGGGTATATTCCCTGCAGCCTTTGAAATTGATATCAAGTTTTTCGCCGTTCTGCGCGCTGTCGGTTTCAGTCGAAGCGGGTTCACCGACCGTAACCGGATTGGTAACGGGGGCATTTTGAACGGGTGCGCATTCGTCGTTATTTTTCATTTTTCCGAAAGCAACACGGGGAGCAACCATTGTTTTGTTGGCAATTACTTGATTTGCAGTTAAAATAGGTTGTACCATCATAATTAACCTCCACATTCAGATACTAAAATAAAGTATTACAATTGTCAAGGTTAAATACGGCAGTTTGATAAAATCTTTATATCTTCTTTTTTATAAACAAGGGAATTAAAACTAAAAAGCTCGCAATGCCGTCAACTATCCTCCAGCTTTCCCTTTCCATATGGATCGGCGCAAGCGGGTTAAAAAGAACGGCAATTATGCAAAATAAAATAAAAATAAAATCTTTTTTATCTTTAAGGTCGTATGCGACAACCAGTGAACACAAAAATACGCACCACCTTAAAAGCTGAAAATAAACATACGGCATTTTAAAATCAAAAAATGCCGTTATGAAAAGGAATATTGAAGTTATTATTATAAATCTTTGCATTCTTGAATTATATCATTTTTTAATTCATCGGTTTTTTTGGAAGGAACAAAAAGCGTTAAAACAAATAAAACAAAACATATAAAATCAATTATTATCTGACAGGCTGTATATGAATCGGGTTCATATTTTCTCATAACAAAAGTGGCAATGCCCAAAAGCGCCCAGAATATCGTAACCGTTAAAGAAACTTTCTTATGGTCCAAAACGGCATTTATTCTTTTATATGCATTATTCCAAAACAGTAAATAGAACAATATTTGATACGGAATACACACAAGAAGAATAATCCAATTGTGCAGGAAACGATAAATAAGAGCAATAATAAACGATAAAACAGCCAATATTATAATATTTAAAAAATACCACAATCTTCCGATTTTGCCGCCCCACACCAAAAATAATGCATCTGATTCTAAAGAACGCATTTCAGAGGAAAACGCACCGGAACACATGATTAGAGTTAGTAAAATTCCGAATAAAGGACCGACTAAAATATAGGTTCCAAGCGCATTATAAAGTTCCATTTTCTGGCTCCTTTTCTTTCAATGTTATATTTTTCATATTTGAAGATACTTTTTTGGAAGGAATAATAAATAGTAGCGATGAAAGCAATGTTACAACTATCCAAGCAATAAATAAGACTTCATCCGATACGGCAGCAGGAGTTTTAATATTTGTTTTTTGTGTCGCAGCAATACTGACTGAATCAATCAAACTAAAAAACCAGGGCAGATTCAAAACAAAAATAGATGCTGTAACATATCCCGCTATTTTGCCCGAATCAAATATTGCATTCAATCTCTTATAAATATTGGAATAAATAGGAAAATCAAATAATTGAATAGAAACAAAATAATAAACAATGCAAGCCGTAAATAATGGTGCTCTAAACGGATAATCCGCAAACTTATGTATGGTAAAAATAAATGGACCAACCAAAAATATGTTATTAACAATAATACATAGAAAATTTTTATAGTAAGAAACTCTGTGTATCTTGCCTCCCCAGGTATACAACGTCTCATTTAGTTCATTATCCCGTTTTGATTTGTTTTTTATAAAACAAAAATAAGCTGCCGCTATACCCAATACAGTTGATAAAATACAAAAAAATGTAAGTATATTTTTTTCACTTATTGAAAAAGTAAATTGAAATTCATTCATATTATCTTATTCTCATACTTTATTAAAATATATTACATAA
>DVJH01000153.1 GCA_018710795.1 Candidatus Galligastranaerophilus gallistercoris
GGGCATATTTTTTGAAGTTGAAAAAATTGATTTTAATAAAATTAATACGGTAAAACGTTCAAAATTTTATGTTAAAAACGGGGTTAACCCTGTTAATAATATTGAATATTATTATCCGAACGATGAAGGCGGGCTTTTGATGGATTTATATTATTGTCCGCTTAAAGATAAAAACCCCGATAATAAAACGATTAAAAAAGTTATTTCGGATGTTTTTGAATTTATACATTATGATATTAAAGATTTGGATAAAATATATCTGAAAATAAAATTTAAGGGGGAATAAATCCCCCTTTATTTATCTTATTTTTGTTAAATTTGCTTTTCTTATTCTTACATTTTTCGGCGTTACTTCGACAAGCTCGTCATCTCCTATATATTCAAGACAATCTTCAAGGCTCATAATCCTCGGCGCTTGCAGAGTAACCATAACGTCAGCAGTTGCCGATCTCATATTGGTTAATTTTTTGGTTTTGCATATATTGACCGCAATATCCTGCGGGCGGTTACATTCGCCTATAATCATTCCTTTATAGACTTTTGTTTTCGGGGTTACAAAAAATACGCCTCTGTCTTCAAACTGATGAAGTGCATAAGGAATTGCTTCGCCGTCTTCAAACGCAATTAAAGAACCGCTTCTCTGGCGCTGCATATCGCCTGCGTAGGGGGCATATTTTTCAAAAGTATGATACATAATCCCTTCGCCTTTTGTCATTCTTATAAATTCGGATCTGAAACCGATAAGACCTCTTGCGGGGATTGAAAAATCAATGTTTGTTCTTTTTAATCCCGTTTCCATATTCTGCATCTGCCCTTTTCTGTTTGAAATTCTTTCAATGACAGAGCCCGTATATTCATCCGGAACATCAACGATTAAATTTTCATAAGGTTCCAATAATTCGCCTTCAGAGTCTTTTTTATATATAACTTCGGGCTTTGAAACCTGAAATTCGTACCCTTCTCTTCTCATTTGTTCGATTAAAATCGATAAATGTAATTCGCCTCTGCCCGACACTTTGAAAACATCGGTAGAATCCGTATCTTCAACACGAAGCGAAACATTTTTTTCAAGTTCTAAGTATAATCTTTTTCTTAACTGGCGGCTTGTAACAAATTTTCCTTCCTGTCCCGCAAAGGGTGAATCGTTAACGGAAAAATTCATCTGCAATGTAGGTTCATCAATATGAATTAAAGGAAGCGCCACAGGGTTTACAAGAGAAGAAACCGTTTCTCCGATTTGAATGTCTGAAAAACCTGCAATGCCTACAATGTCGCCCGATTCCGCTTCATCAATTTCAACTCTTCCCAAATCTTTAAAACCATAGAGCTTTGTTATTTTTCCTTTTTGGAAAGTTCCGTCCGATTTAATTAAGGTTACGGTTTCTTGCGATTTCATTTTGCCGTTTATAATTCTTCCGATTGCGATACGTCCGACATATTCGTTGTAATCAAGCGTTGTTGCCTGAAATTGCAGTGTTGCTTCATCGTCGCCTTCGGGCGGCTGGATGTTTTCTAAAATACAATCCAAAAGCGGAATTATATTTGTTGATTCATCCGTTAATTCTTTTTTTGCGAATTTATGCAGAGAACTTGCATAAATAATCGGGAAATCAATTAAATCTTCTCTGTCGGTAAGCTCCGTAAAAAGGTCAAAAACTTTATCTATCGTGCCGTTTGGATCGGCTCCCTGTTTATCTATTTTGTTTACTACAAGGATGATTTTTAATCCAAGTTCAAGCGCTTTTGATAAAACAAATCTTGTCTGGGGCATGGGTCCTTCCTGAGCGTCAACAATTAAAAGAGCGCCGTCCACCATTCCCAAAACCCTCTCGACTTCGCCTCCGAAATCGGCGTGGCCTGGGGTGTCTACAATGTTAATTTTAACTCCTTTATATTGAACGGAAACGTTTTTGGATAAAATCGTTATCCCTCTTTCTCTTTCAATGTCGTTATTATCAAGAACGCATTCTATCTGTTCCTGGTGTTCTTTAAAAACACCCGTTTGCTGCAGAAAACAATCCACAAGGGTTGTTTTGCCGTGGTCAACGTGCGCAATTATTGCTATATTTCTTATATTCTTCTTTTTCATTGTTGTTAATCCTGATAGTTTTGATTTTGTTATATTACTTCAATATTTTATAATAAACATTTTATATATTAAGCGTTTTTTCTTCATCTATGAATGTATCGCCGTCGCAATAAAAATAATTGTATCGTATTTTGTTTATTCTGCCGCTTTTATCGCTCTCAAAATTAAACGAGCTCAAAGGCCTTCCTTTTTCTCCGTTTTCAGTTAAATCAAGAAGCTTTTTATCTCTTCTTATATAAATATTTTGTCTGTTTATTTTATATAAAGCCCGGCTTGAAAGTTCAACCTGTTCACTCATCGGCATTGAAGAATCGGCTCCTTTTTCATATTCTTCTTCAAGGGCAGTTCTTTCTTTTCTTGCTTCGTCTTCAATTTGTCTTGCTTTTATGGCTTCAGGGCCCGTGAATAAATAAAGATCGCCTTGTATTCTTCTTGTATAAATATCTTCGTTATTGTTATAATAACCAAGCTGGGCGCGCATAAACGAGCCTATTTTTCTTGATGTGTCTTTATCATAAATTGAACTTCTTTTGCCCCTTGTTGCGTTTATAATTTCTGCAGATGAAGGGTCGAATTTAGAATCCTTAAAATTACCCATAGGGTTGGTATCTGAATTAATTTTTATTGCTCTTTTAAATGATATTTCCATATTTTTCTCCCTCTTTTTTTATTCATTATAAAACACAAGAAAAAATAAGTTTTCGTTTTGCTTTACTATTGTCGGTTTTAAAAGTAGAATTATAAAAAGACGTTATATAAAGGGGGAGAAAAATGGAGCTCAATGTTATAAGAAAAGAAGATATTGAAGTTGCAAAATATATAGAAGCAGAATTAAAAAGACAGCAAAATACGATTGAATTAATTGCAAGCGAAAATTTTACGTCTCCTGCCGTTATGGCGGCGCAGGGCAGCGTTTTAACAAATAAATATGCTGAAGGAAAACCCTATAAAAGGTTTTATAACGGATGCGAAAATGTTGATAAAATTGAGGAACTTGCCGTTGAAAGATGTAAAAAACTTTTTGGTTGCGACCATGCGAACGTTCAGCCTCATTCAGGGGCGCAAGCCAATATGGCGGTATTTTTATATGCACTGAAGGCGGGCGATACGGTTCTTGGCATGGATTTATCAAACGGAGGGCACTTAACCCACGGTTCACCCGTTAATTTTTCGGGGTTATATTTTAACATTGTAAGCTACGGAGTCAATGAAAACGGCGAGATTGATTATGACGAATTGGAAAAAATTGCGCTTGAAGCAAAACCTAAATTAATAATAGCGGGAGCAAGCAACTATTCTAAAATAATCGATTTTAAAAGATTTAAAGAAATAGCCGATAAAACGGGCGCATATTTAATGGCGGATATTGCGCACATTGCCGCTCTCGTTGCGGGAGGAGTTCACCCGAGCCCCGTTCCTTATGCCGATTTTGTAACCACGACAACTCATAAAACCTTAAGAGGTCCCAGAGGCGGCATAATTATGTGCAAAGAATGCCATGCGCAAGGAATTGATAAAGCGGTGTTCCCGGGGGTTCAAGGCGGGCCTTTGGAACATGTTATCGCTGCAAAAGCGGTAGCTTTGAAAGAAGCTCTGCAGCCCGAATTTAGAGAATATGCAAATCAGATAATAAAAAATGCAAAAGTATTGGCTGAAACTCTTATGAGTGAAGGAATAGATATAGTAGGCAACGGCACTCAAAATCATCTTATGACCGTTAATTTGATTAAACTTGATAAAACGGGAAAAGATGTTGCAAACGAACTTGAAGAAATCGGAATTACGGCAAATAAAAATACCGTCCCCAATGACCCCAAATCGCCTTTTGTAACTTCGGGCGTCAGAATCGGAGTTCCTGCGGCAACAACGAGGGGTTTCAAGGAAGAAGAAATGAAACAGATAGGAAAAATTATTGCCGATTGCATTTTGGGGCGTGATACAAAAGAACATTTAAGAGAAAAAACATTGAAATTATGTAATGATTTTCCTTTGTATCCCGAGCTGAACGAAATTTGCAAAGTATAAAAAGAGAGCTTTTATGCTCTCTTTTTTTTGGAATTAATAAAGGTGTATAATCTTTTTAAGCGGATTAAAAATTTCCCTTTTAAATATTCCAAATAAGGATATTTAACATTAAAAATCAAAGAATATTTTTTTAAAACTTCTTTTTTTAAATTTTTATCCGCTTTTGAGTATAGAAAATCAAGCGAAATTAAACTTCTTTTTTTAATTAAGCCGTAATAATAATCATAATTTTTATTGTTTAAAATAAATTCAATGCATTTTTTATAAATATCAAGTTCATATAAATCATCCGACGTTATATTCTTATGCGAGATTGAATTATCTCTTATTAAGCAATGATATGTACCTTTTTTTGAATATGTGATTTTTTCGGTTAAAACAATTGACATAAAAGCGGGAAAAATATCTTCGCCCCTTGTTAAATCAAATTTAATATTATTTTTAATTAAAAAACTTTTTTTAAAGATTTTTGCCCAAGGGGCGGTTCTTTGTACAAAAACAATTTCTTTTAAATCGTTTGGCGCCAAAAGATGAGTTTTTGATTTATTTTTCGTGTGGTTTTCAATTTTTAAATTTACCGCAATATCAAAATCGTTTTCTTTGATTTTATTATACAGGTTTAGAAAATAATCATCCGAAATAAAATCATCATTATCGACAAAACCTATGTATTCTCCCCTTGCAAATAAAATCCCCTTGTTTCTTGATGCGCCCGTTCCTATATTTTTATCGTTATTTATTAAAACAATTCTTTTATCCCTTTTTTTGTATTCTTCTAAAATTTTGTCGGTATTATCGGTTGATTTATCGTTAATTATAATAATTTCAATATTATCGAGTTTTTGGCAAAGTATACCGTTTAAGCATTTTTCAATATGCTCTTTTGCGTTATATACGGGAATTATGACGGAGAGAATCGGTTTTATCATTTTTGCCCTTAGATAAAATTATTTTTTCATAAGATTGTATTCAACGGTATCCGAATAAACTTTTGATATTTCAACAGGCGAAACATTGCCTTCCAAAAAACCGTATTTTTGGTTCAGCAATGAAAAAATTATTCCTTTGTTAAGCCCGTTATCGCACTCAAAATCAATAACATCGTTAATTTTATCGATTGATTCTTTTTTAATCCAAAAAACGTTGTGCAATGACTTTAAGTATTCTATATCCGTTTTTATATTTATATCCATTTTTTCCGTGAATTCAATCAGATTTTTATTTTGAATTTTGGTGTATACGGCTTTATTTATATACGGAAGCGGGGATAAAATTCCCAAACGGGGATTTTTTTCAAAAGTATTTAAAATGTTATTTATGTAAATTCTGTTTTTTATAACCGAATTTAAAAGATATTTAACATAATCGGTTTTTTGAATTTTGTTTAGATTTTTTATGTTTTCTTCTTCCAATACAAACATGCAAATTGCGCCGTATTTACCGGACAGACTTTTTATCTGTTTAAAACAGCTTATATTGTTATCCAGAACGGTAATTCTAACGCCGTCTTTTTTCAGGGGTTCTTTTTTGTTGATTGCGTATATATCAAGCAGACCGAATGTATCTTTAATGTATTCTTTTAGTGTATTAAGAAAATCTTCATCAATATAATTAAAAATAAATGCCGCTTTTTTTGAAACAAAATTTTCTCTTGTTTTATCGGATAAAATATAGTTTAAGTGAAGATTTTTTTTGATTTCATATGCGCTCAGAGTTTTTACGGTTTCTTCAATTATAAAATCCAAATTGTAATCGGTTTCGTTTTTTATATAAGATAAGGCATTATATATTTTATTCGGATACAATTCATAGGGCATTTTGCCGTACCCTTTTATAAGAGAATTTTTTTCAATAACGGGGCAGGTATATTCTTTGATTAAGATATCGGGTATATAATCAGGGTCAATTTTTCCGTATTTTAAAATATCATTATTCGTGCAGTCGGTATATTTAAAATTAAGACTTTTAAAATATTGCGTAAAATTAATTTCAAATTCCCTTGAATCGTTTTTGTTTTTTATTTTTTTTAAATCTTCAAAATAATTTTTAAATCTCGGGTCTTTAAACATTGTTTTTCTTACGGAAAAGAAATGGGCATGGATATATTCTTTTTGTTCAAAGTTAAAGTTTATTACATTTTTGTTTAAAGGCGGGCATTTCACGGTTGACCAGAAATCAACGTCACATTTGTTCATTTTATTAAAAAATGCGCCAAACGGATATATCGGCCCCATGCAATTTGAGCTTGCAAAAATTATTTCGTCATAAAAATTCAGTTTTTCATTTCCGATACAAAAGAAACCCTTTCTGTAGCAATAAAACAACGGAGCTTTTGTTTCTCTTTCGTATAATGCCGGTTTTATGCATTCAAATTTTTGCTTTTCTTTTTCATCGATTTTGCCGTTTATTATGACGATAATTTCATTAACCGCTTCTTTAAGTTTGGACAGAAAATAAAGTACATACGAAGGAACAACTTTCCTTTCGGGATTATAGACATATATTGCAATTCTTTTTGGTGATTTAATCATAAGATAATATTAACATATTCGGCAAAATTTTAATAAAAAAAGTTGAAAGGCGTAAAGATTCATAGTAGCATTATTTTATCGGCAGTCTAAAAGGCGGAAAAAAGAAGGATGAAAATACTTGTAACGGGCGGAGCGGGATTTATCGGAAGTTGTTTTATCAGGCATGTTTTATCAAAGCATGACGATTATGAAGTTATCAACCTTGATAAATTAACCTATGCGGGAAATATCGAAAATCTTGACGATA
>DVJH01000154.1 GCA_018710795.1 Candidatus Galligastranaerophilus gallistercoris
CCCCCGATGCAACAGCGCCAATTATGTTTCAAGCCCCACCTGCAGAAAATGTTTTTATGTGTTTGAAGATATTAAAGATGACGTTAAAATTGATGCAAACAAAACGGATAACCTTTCAAAAAAAGATGAACCCGTTATTTTAAGACAGGAAAATAAAAAAGACCCCTCTGAAAGCGAAACGGCAAAAAGACAGCCTAAAGCATTGTATAAGGGCGACGGGCGGCTTGAATTTTTAATAGATTTTATAAACCTTCCTTCCGTATTTAAAAAATTTAAAGACGAAGAATTTAAAAACAAGGTTTTATTAAATATTAAAACCTCAATCAAGGTTGCTTTCGGTTCAACCGCAGAATTTTATAAAGAAAATGTTGCAAGATTTAAGGTTAATTATAATAAAAATAACGGTATAACGGAAAAAATCGAGAAATTCAATGCCGAAATGGCAAAATTTAACGCCTTTTTAAATGAGACCCTCGGTGCCGAGATTTCTCATAAATTTGTTATTCTCTCTTCCGGTGAAATTGAAATTGATAAGCCCGTTATGCAGCTTGCAATCGGACATGATAAAGACATAGTAACAACAAAAGCCGCATACGAAATTTTGAGTGAAGAAATTCCCCTTGTTAAAATTTCGCCCGATTCGTATAAAATGGCAAATCTCGATAAAGAAAACATAAAAACGCCCGATATAAAAGAAACGGATGAATCGGTTGCGCTTGAAATGGTATATCAGGCGATATGCAAAGATAACAATATAAAGGGTATATCAATCAATGCCCCGAGAGGAACCGGCAAAACCTATATTTTAAATTCCCTCTATCAAAAACTCGAAAATTCCGATATGGCAATTTTGCCCGCAAGATGTTCGGCATTATCACAGGTGGCGCCTTTTGGGTTGTTTCAGGATGCTTTTTTGAATTTATTTGCGCTTCCTTTTGCTCCGGTTAATTATAAAGAAACGTCGGATGAATTGAGAGCATTAATTAATAATTATCTTCCGAACAGTTTTGACAGAGAAAAAATAGAAACCCTGATTAATGTTATTTATCCTTTAGGCGAAGCGTATTACGAAGAATTAAATAAGAATAAAGAAAAAACTTTTAAACACATTAAAGACATTCTGGAAGCTTTAAGATTGAATGCAAAAGTGCTTCTTGTCGTTGATGATTTTGATTTAATCGACGAGATGTCTTTTGAATTTTTGACATATTTAATCGAGCATAATTTCTTTACGGATGGAAGCAAGTTTCTTTTATGCTACAGAAATCAAAATTCTTTAAACATGTATATTCCGCAGGAAATTCTTCCGAAAGACAACTGTCTTGATATATCGCTTAAAAAAAGAGAAATAGGGTCAGTCAGGGCATATATCAAAAAACATCTGGGCGATGTTGCCGTATTACCGAGAAAAATTTCCGACCAGATTATAATGAACGCAAAAGGCGATCTTGCATATTCGGGACAAGTCTTATACCATTTAACCGAAACAAAAAAAATAAAGCTTCAGCAGGGAAAATTTATATATTCCCCGAATTACGAAGATTATTTTGTTCCGCAGACAATGGCGGATATTACGGCGGAAAGATTAAAATTTTTGTCGGTAAAATCCAAAACCGAATTTGTGATATTATGTCTGGCTTCGTTTTTGGGAGGCAAATTTACAAAATCCGTCATACAATCGGTGATTGATACAACCGAAGATGATTTTAACCGCATTATGAATTCGCTTGAAATCGGCGGATATATTACAAAAATTGATGATGAAACGTATACGTTCAAAAACAGTCTTTTGTGGACAAACGTATATATAATTGCAAGAAGCAACCCTGATATGAAGCCGTATTTGGAGGCTTTATTAAAAGTTTTATTATCAAGAACCATATCATCCCCCGCCATTTGCGCTCTTTTGGCTCAAATTGCGGGCAATAAAGCGGTCGCGCTTGCATTATGGACTAAAAATTTAAAAATATCTTCTTATATAGGTGATTGTGCGTTGTATGTAATGAGCCAGAAGCAAAGCCTTATAAATCTTGAAGGTCTTAATCTGCCCCAGGAAGGATATATAAGAAATAATATTTATGAAAGACTCGGCAAATTAACGTATAAGAAAAATCCGATTCAGGCGATTGAATATTTATCCAATGCGGTAGTTGAAGCAAAAAATCAGGATAATAACAAAAAAATTATTGAATTATCGGGATATTTAACCGAAAGCTGTAAATTGGCGCAAAAATACCCTGCCGTTATTGAAACGATAGATAATCTTTTAAGTTTGTTTGAAGGAAAGTCAAAGGCGGAAATTCAAAGAGCATTGATTAAAACAAGAAAAATGGGCGCACTTTTGGCTGTCGGAAATTATGAAGAAATTAATAATACGGTAAATACGGAAATTAACCTTGTGTTATCGGAAGCCATACGGCAGAAGAAAAAATTATCATATATATCAAAAGAAGATTTATATGCAAGCTGGATAGATTCAAACATTACATTAATTGAAGCGTATGCATACCAGGGTAATCCGGTTGCGTTTGAACTTGTTGATGTTGTTGAAAAAGAAATATTTAAAGATCAAAATAACGTTGATGAAATGTCCGGCAAAAAATTAAAACTGGCATGTGCATTGTGTTATACGACAAAGGGTATTTTATCCCAATCGGATGATATACTTCATACTTTAATAAAAGAGTTCTCAAATTCCAAGGACGATGCAATGCTTATTTCAAAATGGAATATGATTACTTTATTTAATAAAGTGTTAAGATCCGATTTTGAAAACATTAAAGAGGATTTATTCGAGGCCGTTACATATGCAAACAACATAGGCGATAATTATACAAAAAATATTTTAAAAACCGTTCTTGCATACGTCATTTTGGAAGAAGGCGATGCACTCCGTGTGCTTGAGATATGCCGCGAACAGATGAACTATTTTTCAAATGAAAAAATTGCTCTGGGCGCTTTAATTGCCTGGTTTATAAGCGCAAAGGCAACGCTCGGCGTTTCGGGGGCGGATAAAGCAATTGAAATTTGCGAAAAATCCATTCAAATTTCCGAAAGCACAAAAATAAATTCAATTTGGTTTAAAGTATTGTTCCAGATTTTAATGGCGCATGCATATATATTAAAAGGCGACCTTGAAAGCGCCAAAATGTACACAGAACTTGCAAGCCAGGATGTCAATCAGAATGAATTAAATTTCTTTATGCTTTTGATTGTGAGGTTAAGGGCTCTGATTATGCAGGAATCGGTTGATAAAATGGAAAAAGATAAACAACCGGAGCTTGCGGGGGCTGCCGTTAAAATGTTTGAAAAAGCGCTGTCTTTATCGAGTAAATTAAATCTTGAAAAATTAAACTATAAAATCCAAAAAGAGCTCACTTCGTTTAAGGCTTCATGCCAATTAAAAAGAATAACTTTACAAGAGTAAACAAAACAATTGTCATGCCTTTATGATTTAGTGTATTATGTTTGGCATCAGGAGAAAAGTATTACTAAAGGATGAAGGATAGAACATGAGAAAGTTATTCAACCTCTTTGCTTCGCTTTTTATGTTAATGGCGATGTTTTTTGTGCCCAAGGCACATGCTGCCCAGATTGCTGACGTTGCGGATGATTACTGGGCAAAAGCCGAAATTTATCGAATGGTGGATGACGGCATTATGAAACTTGATGAAAACGGTAATTTTAATCCGGCAGGGTCTGTTGAAAGAGCGGAATTTACCTCAATGCTGATTAAAGTTTTAAGCCAGAGCGACCTTGAAATTTATATTGAAAATCCGTTTGAAGATGTTGATGTTAAAACCGAATATTATGATGATATTATGCGTTCGGAGCAAATCGGGCTTGTATACGGATATCCCGACGGCACATTCAAACCCAAAAATGATGTAAACAAAGCAGAAGTAACATCTGCCGTGAGCCACATTACAAAAGATACAATCTACGATTTATCGATTTTGGACGAATACATCGATACCGATCAAATTCCCGATTGGGCAAAACTTGCTTATGCAAAAACGGTTAAATACAATTTGTTCGTAAATTATCCCGACAGAATGAAATTTGAACCCGACAGAGATATTACAAGAGCAGAAACTGCGGTATTGCTTGCTAAATTAAAAGATGCAATCACAAACGTTAAAGAAGAGTATACCGCCGAAGAAGTTGAAAAATCTTTGTCTGTAGAGCACCTGTCAATTAACTCTCATGCGGAATCAAACGTTGTAACGATTACTAATATGAGAAAAATTATTGCACAGGGAAACATTTTAAAAGTTTCTTTTGTTGAAAGATTCAAAGCTAAAAAAGCAAATGTCGGCGATGAAGTTGTATTTACAAACGCAAAAGACGTCGTAACCGATGAAGGCACGCTTGTAATACCTCAGGGCGCCAAATTCTATGCAACCGTTGAAAATATAATTCAACCCAAAATATTCAACAAAGCGGGCGCCGTTAAATTTACGTTTAACAGGCTTGAAATGCCTAACGGTCAGGTAAGCGATATGAACGCTAATGTATACAATAAACTTGACGGATATGTAAAAAATTCTTCAAGAAATAAAATGATAGGATATACATTAGGCGGCTTGGCTGTCGGTGCTGGTGCCGGCGTTGCAATCGGCGCTCCCACGGATGAGATGGGTACCGCTCTTGCGATAGGCATCCCCTGCGGCGGCGTTTTAGGGTTTGTAACCTCGCTTGTAACAAAAGGCGTTAATTATAAAGCAGATGCGGGCGATGAAGTATATATCTATTTGAATGAAGAATTATCCATTCAAGAAAGCCTGTAAGAAGGATTATTAAATAAAAAAAAGAAGCCTTGAAAAAATCATGGCTTCTTTTTTATTTGAAACCCTTGTAAAACAAGAAGAAAATAACCCTGTTTAAGTAAATATTTGTTAATTTAAATCTTTAATATTTGCAAAATATCTTTCTCCTTTATATAATCGTAACTGTTAGTATTATTTATTATTTAATGAGGTAAAAATGAGCACATTAGAAAGAGTAAAAAAAGTTGTTGTTGATCAATTAAGCGTCGATGAAGCGCTTGTTACACCCGAAGCAAGCTTTACAAACGATCTCGGCGCTGATTCATTGGATACGGTTGAATTAGTTATGGCTTTTGAAGAAGAATTCGGCTGCGAAATTCCCGATGAAGAAGCAGAAAAAATTGCTACCGTTCAAGACGCAGTAAGCTATATTGACGCACATCTTTCATAGTTTTTATAAACGATAGCAGAACTATTTTATTCATTTGCAAAAAAGTTGCATTGAGATAGTATCGATTTGTAACTTTTTTGAGTGAAAAGGACACTTTAAAGGAAGCAAAATGAGCACAAATAAAAAAAGAGCAGTAATTACGGGTATTGGTATAATTTCGCCTTACGGCATGGGGGTTGATAAATTCTGGAACAGTCTTATTGAAGGCAAAAGCGGAATTTCAAAGATAGAGAACATTTCTCTTGAAGGGCATACCGTTCATGTGGCGGGGGAAATTAAAAACTTTGAAGAATTTTCAACGATTGATTCAAAAGATTCAAAAAGAATGGACAGATATACCCAGTTTGCGGTTATGGCAGCAGATGAAGCGGTTGAAGATTCGGGAATTTCAACTAATAATGTTGATCCGTACAGATTCGGCGTTATAGTCGGCTCTGCTGCGGGCGGGTTTGCCACTTTTGAAAAACAACACCACATAATTATTGAAAGAGGACCTTCAAAGTGTTCACCCTTTACGGTTCCCATGATTATTGCCGATATGGGAGCGGGAAGAATTTCAATGAAACATGGCGCCAAAGGCTTAAATAAAGCTGTTGTTACCGCATGTGCAACTTCTGCCCATTGCATCGGAGATGCACTGAGAGCGATACAATACGGCGAAGCCGATGCCATTATTGCGGGCGGTGCAGAAGCCGTTATTACAAGGCTTGGGATAGGCGCATTTACTTCCGCAAGAACTTTATCAAAAAGAAATGATGAGCCTACCAAAGCTTCACGCCCGTATGATAAAGACAGAGACGGTTTTGTAATGTCAGAAGGGGCGGCGGTTGTTATCGTTGAAGAATTGGAACATGCAAAGGCAAGAGGCGCCAAAATATACGGCGAAGTTGTAGGTTACGGACAAACAGCCGATGCATACGATATAGTTGCCCCTGATCCTACAGGAAAGGGTGCTGCCAAAGCAATGGAATTTGCCGTTAAGGATGCCGGCTTAAAGCCTTCGGATATTCAATATATTAATTCTCACGGCACATCAACAGGTTTGGGCGATGTTGCGGAATCTTTGGCAATTGCCGAAGTATTCGGAGATTTATCGGTTAATAAAGACTTAAAAGTGTCCTCTACAAAATCAATGCACGGGCATATGCTCGGTGCAACCGGGGCAGCCGAAGCCATTGTGTGTTTAAAAGTTATTAACGAAGGCATTATTCCTCCGACAATCAACCTTGATAATCAGGATGAACATGTTGCCAATTTGAATTATGTTCCTCATAAGGCAATTAAGGCTGATGTTGATTGTGCATTATCCAATTCGTTCGGCTTTGGCGGACACAACGCTTCTTTGGTATTTAAAAAATACAAAGGATAAGTTTTTAAATTGACACGGGCTTTTGTCCATAATAATATATTTATGTCCGATGTGGCACTCTGCCGACGAGAAAGCAACTAAATGTTGCTTTTGAGGAGAGGGCAAAAGCGAAAGCGATTGCTCCGCCACGAAGCCAAAACAAAATACTTTGAAAATTAAATAAAATCGTTTGTGTCGATGTGGCGGAATCGGTATACGCGCACGTTTGAGGGGCGTGTGGAGAAATCCTTGCGGGTTCAAGTCCCGCCATCGACAATTAAAAAGAGGATAACATTTGTTATCCTCTTTTTAATATACTCAAGTGATGATTGCTTTTAATTCTTCTAAAAGAGGGATAATGTTTTATTTAATGAAATTTTGATAAAATTTCTTGGCGAAAAGTTTAATTTACCCTGTTTTAGAGCTGAGATATTTATACAAGTCCCAAATATTTCTCAAAGAACTTGCTTAATTTTTCAACAATCGTCTTTTTCTTAGTCTGTCGATTATTGCCGGAAGCTCCAAACAATGGCATTGGCGGAAGTATGCTATCAATAGCAGTGCCTGAGGTTTTTAGCTCTCCATCTCGGAATGAATTATCAATAAACTTTCTTGTTTCAGCAGGTTTCAAATTTTCTTCATTCATAATTGCAGTTAAATCAGCTTCCTTTTGTTCATTGACGAATTTACTCCAATCATCTTCCACTTTCGTTGATGTGTTGATTGTCTCAAT
>DVJH01000155.1 GCA_018710795.1 Candidatus Galligastranaerophilus gallistercoris
ATGAAGGCTGCCTGTCTGATTTTACAAACGTATTTAGGAGAACAAAATGACAAATAATGAAGAACTTCAAGTTATTAAAACCGTCGGAGAAAACGGCGAGGAAATAGAGTTAAAACTTCTTGATATCGTAAATGTCAACAATGTTGATTATGCGCTTTTATTGCCTGCCGATGAAGAAGCGGACGAGGAAGCGGAAGTCGTTCTTATGAGATTAATTAAAGAGGGTGATGAATACCTTTTTGAAACGATTGATGATGACGATGAATTTAATGAGGTGGCAAAAATCCTTGCCGAAGAAGAAGATGAGGACGAAGAAGAAGATAATTAACGGTTAAAACCTTATGCACCCAATCTTTGATATGCGGCTTTAGAGACTTTTTGAATTAAATCTCTTGCGCCGTAATCATTGTGGGGGCGTTTAACCATAACAGACAGAATATATTTTTTGCCGTTTGAAGTGTATATAATCCCCGCATCTCCGAGCATTTTTCCTATGTCGCCCGTTTTGTGCATTAATACCGCGTCATTTGGCAGCTGCGATTTAATAAGAGTTCTGTTTTCCACATGGCTCATATATTCTTTAATATCGGCGCTTGAAGATAATGACAGAAATTTTTGATTATCAATATTATAGAGCATTGTTGCAATGTCTCTCGGGGTTGTCGTGTTTGTTCCCTTCAGGTCGGGAAGCCAGGATGTAATCTGTGTTTTTGAAAAACCCCAGTGCCTTAAAGAGGCGTTTAGTTGATTAATTCCCCCTATTTGTTCAATCAACATATTGGTTGCGGAATTATCCGATTGTCTTATCATAATTTTTGCAAGATAGTCTATCGAATAATCGACATCGGCGCTTTTATATTGAAGATTGCCGGAGCCTTCGGTTCTGTGGGTTTCTTTAAATGTTATTTTGTTGTTTGTATCAACGGGGCTGAATCCTTCTTTTTCGAGCGCTTCCGAACGGTTAAACAAATCCAGCAATACGGGGATTTTAATTATACTTGCGGCGGGAAAAACTTCATCGGCATTGATTTCAACCGTTTTTCCCGTTGTATAATCATAAATATAAATTCCCGCATGAAGGTTTTTATATTTATTTGTAATATACAAAATATCATTTTTGAGCGCCGACAATTCGCCGGATGAATTTATGTCTTTTATTGTGTTTTTCGGTGATGCATCCGATAAAAGGTTTAAATTCATAAAGCTGAGATTTGTCATATAATTCAATGTCGGGCTTATGACTTTATTGACGTCAAGGTTCAGATATTTATTGTTTAATCTGTTAATATAGACAGGCTCTATAAAACTTTTAATATTATTTGAAAGTGCAAAGTAAAATAGGGACGACCATACAATGAGCGCCAAAAAAACCGAAGCAAAGCGGGTTTTCTTTTTTGTCTTATGTCTTTTTGGATACCTGTTTTGCGGATAATAAACAGAACTTGTCATTCCTTTAGGGACGGCAATGGCTTCCGAATTTGTGCGATAGCTGTCTTTTGGGCGCATATTGACCTTGTTCATACTATAAATATAGCAAAATTTTGTTTTGAAGGCTGTATTGTTAAAATATTTTAAACCGTTTGGATGATATAAAAGCCTTAACTAATACCTTAAAATATGCTATACTTTTTTCCATGAGTAAACTTTCGCTTGTATTATTAATCATATTTTGCTTTATATCTCCCGTTTTTGCAAAAGATACGGTTCAAACAAATGACGGTATATATGAGGGTAAGATTTTTTCATACTCCGACGGTGTTGTCCAGATTAGAAGCAAAGGGGTGGAGTATTCCGTCAGACGTGAAAAAAATGCCGAATTTTACGGCGATTACGTAAGATATAAATCATCTCCGATAATCGGAAAAATTATCAGTACAAATTGCAGGCTCGTTTTTGTTGATTTGTATGACGTTATTTTTGAACTGCCTTCGCAAACCAGAGTAAAGCTTCACAGATACAGAATAAAAGATTTGGTTATTAATGCCTATTAAGGAGAAAATAAATGAACATTGTCGTGTATTCCAATGATAAAAATACAAAAATCATAGAAGAATTATCTTCTCTTGATGAATTTGAAATAAGATACGAATCGCCCGATAAAATTCAAAATTATAAAGATATTAATGCGGGCGTTATGATTCTTGACATTCCCGTTGATAAAATAAATGAGGTTTGTGCGGTAACGAAATTCGACGCTTCAATTCTTGCCGTTGTCGATGATATTCCCGATATTACAATCAGGGCAATTTCTCATGATTTTATTAAAAAACCCGTTGATTCAAAAGAACTTAAAGCAAGAGTCGAGGCATTATCAAAGGCTGTTTTATATAAGCATTCTTTAAGCAAAGTTTCAATAACCGATGAATTAACAGGTCTTTATAACAGAAAATATCTCCATGCAAGGCTTGATGCCGAAATTTCCCGTGCAAAAAGGTACGGAACCGATTTATCATGCCTTTTAATCGACATTGACTTCTTTAAAACCGTTAACGATATGTACGGATATGATTGGGGCGATGTTTTACTGAAAAAGGTTGCCGAAATGCTTTCTGCTCTTATAAGAAAAGAAGATATTTTAACAAGATACGGCGATGAAGAATTTCTGCTCATTCTTCCCAATACATCGGAACAACAGGCATTTATTTTTGCCGAACGTTTCAGAAAAGACATAGAAAAGATGGAATTTATTCCCGCAAACGAAGAAGAACGTCATCCGATTACGATTTCGGGCGGAATTTCAAGCTATCCTTTCTTGGAAAATGTCGAAGAAAATTCAAATACGATTATAAGATACGCCGAACATGCGCTCTATAACGCTAAGCAGAGCGGCAAAAATCAAATCGTTCAGTTTTCAAGAATAAATCTGGGCTTTTAATTATGCCCGCTAAAAGAATAATTCCCTGTCTTGACGTCAAAGACGGAAAGACGGTAAAAGGCGTTAATTTTGAGAATTTGAGATACGCGGGCGATTGCATAGAGCTTGCAAAAAAATATTCCGATTCGGGCGCAGACGAGCTTGTTTTTCTGGATATAACGGCTACAAACGAAAAAAGAAAAACGGTTGTGGAGCTTGTTCATCGTGTCGGGAAAAATGTTTTTATACCTTTTACGGTAGGCGGCGGAATTTCCGATATTGAAGACATTAAATGTATTTTAAAAGCGGGTGCGGATAAAGTTTCGATTAATTCCGCGGCCGTTAAAAATCCCGATTTGATTAAAGATTGTGCAAATTATTTCGGTTCCCAGTGTATTACCGTTGCAATTGACGCTAAAAGAACCGAAGGCGATTATTACGTATTTATAAATGCGGGAAAAATTAATTCCGGTTTAAAATTGATTGACTGGGCAAAACAGGTTGAATTAAACGGTGCGGGCGAAATTTTGCTTACAAGCATGGATTTTGACGGAACGCAAAAAGGGTTTGATATTGATATGTTAAATATCGTATCAAATTCGGTTAATATCCCCGTTATCGCTTCAGGCGGCGCAGGGGCGGATGCGGGGCATTTTATCGATGTATTTAACAAAACAAATGTTGATGCCGCGCTTGCTGCTTCAATTTTTCATTTTGATACTTTACCTGTCGATAAATTAAAATCGGAATTAAACCTTGCGGGGATTGAAACAAGAAGATTGGTAAAATAAAAGCTCCGAAAATTCGGAGCTTTTTTATATTCAGTAAAGTTGTATATAATCGGTTTAGGTTTATTATTAGCTGAAGTATTGGAATGTTCTTTCGATGTTGGATTGAATAATTGAATCGACCGATTCCATTTCTTGTTCGACCGCTTTTTTCTGCGTTTCGATTTGGTTTAATTTGTTTTCAAGACGTGTATCAAGTGTGTTTACTTTTGCCATTGCGGTGTTATATTTAGCTTGTGCCGCCGCGTCGTCTTCGGTGTAGTATCTTGATGATACTTCGCTTAACGATTCGGGAGATTTTTGGTCAAAGTGCAATGTTTTGCCGTTGAGTGTGTATATATCCGTTGTTTTGTAGGCTTCTTCGCCTTCTTCAATTTCTTCTGTCGTATTTTGAATTAATAATTGGTATGCTCCGTTTTGAAGCCCTGCCTGAAGCACGTTGTTAACACCGTTTGAATTTAATGCTCTTATAATTTCGTTATCCGCTCCGCCCGGCAGAGGAGTCATATTTTTGCCGTCATCTATTGAATAGTATTCTTGTGTCCAGCCGTTGCTGTCCTCATCCCAAACAGCTTTTGCCGCAACAATGGGGTTTCCGTTTGCGTCTGCGATAAGTACCATTTTACCTTCGCCGCCCATAGGAGCCATTGCGTTTGCCAACGTTTCAAGGGTCATTGTTTCCTGGCTGGTTGTGCCGTCAGCCGTTGTAACCCTTGTTACATAAATCGTGTTACTTGTTGCATCGGAATATTCCTGTGCAATCGTTTCTTGTTCCTGCGCCAAGAGTAAACGTTCCTGTTCAACCTTTTGCGCAGCAAATTCAAGTGCGTCGTTCTTCGCCGTGAGCAATAATAGTCTTGCTTGTGATGCTGCTAAACCCATTTTATACCACCTTTACTGTTAGTTTGAAATTCTCTTTAGATACCTTACTTATATATAAACAATATTTTTATATACAAAATGCATACGAATTATATATTGTTACATTTCTTTACAGAGCGGCATCCTTTGAAATTTCCTTGTGTACGTTAAAAGAACCTTTAGATTTATATCCTTGATCCTTTACGTTTTTTTTATCGGTAAAATGTGATTAAAACTTTAATATCCCGACCTTGTTCTTAATATTTTGTTACATAATTAATATTTTGGATTTGTAAAGGATGATTTCAAAAAGTTTAAATTTGAATTATAATTAATACCGATTAGATTCACGGGGATAAAAATGACACCTAAAAAACGCATTACGATTACCGTTTTATGTATTATCGGTTTAATTTTAAGTATCGATTTGGTTTATATCTATATAAAGACAAATTTTATTGCAGACGCTCCGAAAAGCTTTTGTTCCATAAACAGCTTTGTTGACTGCGACGGTGTAGCGCAGACGCCCAAGGCGTTTTTCTTAGGCGTTCCTCTTGCGATATGGGGCGTTATATTATATTGTTTGTTTTTGTTTTTAAATTTTGTGGATAAAATCAGAGAAAAAATTAATTTCCCGCTTCTTAACGTTTTTAAAAATCCTTCGTCATATATCGCATCAATCGGACTTTTGTCTTTTATAATCTCGGTTTCGCTTGCGTGCGTTTCGATTTTTCAAATTAATAAAATCTGCATTTTGTGTTTTGCAACTTATTTTATTAATTTATTTATTGCACTTGTTGCGGTTAAGGAAAACTTTTTTATAACCGATGTTAAAAATACGATTCTTGATTTTATACAGGGTGTTAAGCAGTATACGACTTTGTTTCTTGCCGTTATGCTTGTTTTGGTTTTGGGGCTCGGTTATTTTCAAAGGTCGCTCATACTGGCGCCGAATTTAAAAATGGTTAAATCAATCGAAGAATTCAGACAGTTAAAAACAAATATTTATGCAATAGAGGGAAACACATTGGGCAACCCTGACGGCGATGTCAGCATTTATGTATACGGTGATTTCATGTGCCCGTTTTGTAAAATAATGAATATTATGCTGCATAAGCTTGTCATTGATGATAAAAACGTTGCCGTCTATCATGTTAATTTTCCTCTGGATAGCGCCTGCAATCCTACCGTTGTAAGAAAAATCCACCCGGGCGGCTGCATTTTATCCAAATATGCTCTTGCCGCGCAAAACCAGGGAAATTATTGGGGCATGGTAAGTGCCATATATACTTATATGCCCAAAGACGAAAAACAATTGCTCGGTATCGGCAATTTAATCGGTCTTGATTCGGATAAATTATATACAGATGCTCATTCAAAACAAATTGATGAGACTCTTGAAAATCAAATATACAGAGGCATCGGCGCAAGAATTATGGGAACACCCACTATTATAATAGATGACATTCCGCATTCGGAGATTATGCCCTATTACAGATTAAAAGAGCTTGTTCATCAATCAAGAAAGCGCAAGATAAAAAATGCAAAATAAGTTATTGGTTCATGCCTGCTGCGGGGTTTGTTTTTCTTACCCGTTGATTTTTTTAAGAGATGAAGGGTATGAACCCATTGTATATTATTTTAATAATAACATATACCCCGATGTTGAATTTGAAAGAAGATTTTTTGAGCTTGAAAAATACTGTTTAAAGAATAATGTCGAATTTATAAAAGAAGATTATAACCATAAAGAGTTTCTTGAATTTATTAAAGGGTTTGAAAAAGAGCCCGAAAAAGGGAAAAGGTGCCACAGATGTTTTTATTACAGGCTTGAGCGTACGGCAAAAAAGGCGGCGGAACTTGGCATTAATAAAATTACAACTACTCTTA
>DVJH01000156.1 GCA_018710795.1 Candidatus Galligastranaerophilus gallistercoris
ATCAGAAGAGTTGAGGATTTACACATCTTCAAGTATATTTTTTTATCGAAGCAATTTTATCGGACAAAACTTTAATTTTTTATTCCGAAAGGATGCCTTTTATGGTATAATCGGTTAGTTTAATAAATAGCGGGCGGGAGATATATATGCGTATTGACGGCAGAGAAAACGACGAAATGAGAAAAATAAAATTCACGAGAAACTTTACCAAATATGCGAAAGGTTCGGTTCTTGTCGAATTCGGAGATACGAAAGTTATTGTCTGCGCAACATGTGAAAACGCAAGACCCAAATGGATGCCGAAAGATGAAACATCAGGCTGGATAACCGCCGAATATTCGCTTTTGCCGAGCTCTACATCAACAAGATGCCAGAGGGAAAGAACAAAATTATCGGGAAGAACACAGGAAATCCAAAGATTAATAGGAAGATCGCTTCGAGCTTGTACGGATTTGGAAAAACTCGGCGAAAGAACGATAACGATTGACGCGGATGTCATTCAAGCCGACGGAGGAACAAGAGTTGCTTCAATTTGCGGGGGGTATGTCGCCCTAAATGATTTATTTAACGCAATGGTAAAAGAGGGCGAATTGAAAGAAAACCCGATAATAGAGCCCGTCGGTGCAATTTCGGTCGGAATTTTAAACGGCGAAATACTGGTTGATTTATGTTATCAGGAAGATTCTAACACTCAGGTAGATTCAAATATCGTTTTAACCTCCTCGGGCAAAATAATTGAAATTCAAGGAACGGCAGAAGGCGACCCCTTTACAAAAGAAGAATTTGATAAGATGTTTTATCTTGCCGAAAAATCAATAGCAAAAATTATTTCAATGTATTAATAAATGGTGAATGCAGCTTTGTATCCGTCTTGAGTATTTTCAAACCTGCATATTCCGCCATGGAGATTTATAATTTTTTTGCAAATCGTAAGCCCGAGCCCCGTGCCTGCTTTAAGCTGATTCAGCATGATTTTGTTTCCCTGATTGTTATGATGTGAAGAATTCATTGAATTTGAAATTTCAATTTCGAGTTTATCCGTGTTGTTTTTAACCGCAAGTTCAACGGTCGAATTTTCTTTTGCGTATTCAAAAGCGTTTGAAAGCAAATTTACGATTACTCTTTGAATTTCAATTTCATCATAAGAATATATAAATCTTTTGCCCGAATATTTTACATTTACATTCTGATTTTTAACATCGGATAAAATACCTATATTATTAATTGCATATTCAATTGTTTTTCTTATATCGTTATTTAAAATGTTTAAAACAAACTGCCCTTTATTCATGCGGTATTCGCTCAAAACGTTATCCACAAGACATTGCATATATTTATTTGAAGCAATTATATTGAGAATTATATTTTTCGCTTCGTCCGTAAACTTACCGAAAGATTCGGAATACAAAAGTTCAAGTGCCCTAAGCTGCGCTTTAATGGGTGTTTTCATATCATGCGCAAGCATTGCGATAAATTCCATACTGTCGGTTGCTTCTTTTTCAATATTTAACATAGATAATCAAATCTTCATAAATATTTGAAAAAGATATTAGCCCATATAAGGACACTTGTCCATTAACCGAAAAGCTATTTTTTAAAAAACCTCTATATTCCGCCCATCTGGAGTATAAGCCCGTACATTATACTGTCCGCTATGGCATTATACGAAGCGGCGATAATGTTTGCCGAAACTCCGACCGTATCCCATTTGTTGATGCCGTCCGTACTTTCGATTGAAACTCTTGTCGTTGCGGCGGTGCCTTCGTTTGAATCCAATATTCTTACTTTAAAATCGGAAAGCTTGAAATTATTCACAAACGGATATTTCTCGCTCAAAGCTTTTCTTAAGGCAATGTCAAGAGCATTAACGGGGCCGTCGCCCTCGGCTACGGTATGAATAACTTCATCTTTAATTTTTATTTTTACCGAAGCCTCCGTTATGGTTAAATTTTTGTATTCGCCGCTTGAATCTCTTAATGTCGTATCGCCTATGACCCTGAACCCTAAAAGTTCAAATAATTCAGGCTTTTTACCCAATGTGTCCATCGCAAGAATTTCAAACCCGGCATCTGCGCCTTCATAGGCAAAACCCTGCCATTCAAGCTGCTTTATCCGTTCGGTAAGTTTTTTTATCTCTTCCTGGGTTTCAAGTTTAATAAACCGGAAGTTTTTCGCTTTCTCTTTAACGGAAGCGCTTCCCGCCTGATCGGATACGAGAAACCTTCTTGTGTTTCCGATTAGTTCGGGGTTTATGTGTTCGTATGTTTGGGAATTTTTTCTTACTCCCGATGCATGAATACCAGCTTTATGCGCAAAAGCACTGCTTCCGACATAAGGCTGATTTGAAGATATGGATTTATTGGCAATTTCCGCTATCTGTTTTGCGTATTCCACCAATTTTGAAATATTATCCCCGATGGTAAGATAATCTCTTTTAATTTGAAGATTCGGAATAATTGAACACAAATTTGCATTTCCGCATCTTTCGCCGTATCCGTTGATTGTGCCCTGAACCTGAATTGCGCCCGCATCAACGGAAGCAAGAGCGTTTGCAACGGCAAGTTCCGCATCGTTATGTGTGTGTATACCTATTAAGGCATTGGGAAGAACGCTTATTACATCTCTTGTAACCCTGAAGATATCGTTATTAATGCAGCCGCCGTTCGTATCGCATAATATAAGTCTTTTTGCCCCCGCACGGTGTGCTGTTTTTAAGACTTCTATCGCATAGCCTTTATTATTCTTATATCCGTCAAAAAAATGCTCCGCATCAAAGAAAACTTCTTTTCCCGATTTAATTAAAAATTCAATACTGTCTTTTATCATTGAAAGGTTTTCTTCCAATGTTGTATTCAGAGCTTCTTTAACCTGAAAATCCCAGCTTTTGCCGAATATGGTAATAATATGAGCGGGAGATTTTGCAAGATTTAAAACAACATTGTCGTTTTCGACATTTGAATTTGCTTTTCTGGTTGAACCGAATGCCGCAATTTTTGCGTTATTCAATTCAAGAGTTTCAAGCTTGTTAAAAACCTCGTTATCAACGGGATTTGCCCCGGGCCATCCGGCTTCTATATAATCAATACCCAAATCATCCAGTTTTTTTATAATTTTAAGCTTATCGGAAACCGAAAAGTTAATTCCTTCGGATTGGGCGCCGTCTCTTAATGTCGTATCATATATTTCAATCTTTTTCATAAAAGTATTTATAACATAAAAATGTTAAATTTGTTTATATTTATGTTTACAAAAAAGCAATTTTTTTTATTAAGCCGTTTTAAATAAAATATAAGGAAGTAAGGTTAAACAGTTAATATGAGTTTATTGTCATTTTTAAAAGAAGTATTCAGCTTTGCAAACCATATGGATACTACCATTAAAACGGGGTTTAAATTCAGTCAGGAAGAAGTCAGGGAAATTGTTTCAACCTCAAAACCCGAAAATTTAAAATACTTTGAAACACTGGCTAAAATGCCGAATTTAAAAACTTTTGACATAAGCTTTTTATTAAGCAAAACAAACCTTGATGATGAAAAAATAGAAATAATCAAAAAAGCTCAGGAATTATATAAAGAAGAAGAATTTCAAGCTCACGGGCAAACTTGTTCGGATTTTATTTTCAGGGTCGGAGCAAACCTTGAATATTTAAATATGAACAATATAGAAATATTTAAAGAGCTTGTAAAATGCAAAAACGAATTATACGATTTCAAAAAAGCGCTTCAAAACCCGATGCACTATCTGAACCATCATGAAGCAAAAACGGGATATGCGTTTGAAAGAATTTATTATTAAATTGATAAACAACCGTCTTTAACCGAACAACAACACTAAAATAAAGGAAACAACCGAATAATGTCTGTCATAGGAGACAATAAAGCTGAAATAGGGCTTATGGCCGTTGGCGGCGTTGCCGGAGGATTATACGGCAATCACCGTTATAAAACCTCGCCTTCAAAAATGGTAAGCACAATTACAAGAGAAGGCGTAACACAAGAATATATAACGCCCAAATTTATAAAATACGTTAAAAAATCAAGAAAAAAAGAATTATTTAAAACAATAGACCCTCATACGTCAAGAAAATATTTTCAAAATCAGCTTGATGCAATAAATATACTGGCAAAACCCGCGATAAAATTCCCCACAAGCAACGAGCGCTATCATTTTCAAGATATGTATATTCAGGGCAAAAAGTTTTTAACAAACAGAAGCACCGTTGACCCCAATAAACTCGATAAAGCCAAAG
>DVJH01000015.1 GCA_018710795.1 Candidatus Galligastranaerophilus gallistercoris
ACTTCGGCGTCTTTATCAATCTGCACGCTTTTTGCGGGCGTAGAACCTTGCGAACCTACAATAAAAATGTTTTTGTAGTCGCTCCACTTATAAAATTCTCTCATCCAGTTTATCTTAACGGACGAGGGGCAAACAACAAGAATTTTCTTTGCGCCCACTTTGGAAGCAGCGCAAATCGCTTGTGCCGTTTTTCCTAAGCCCATATCATCGCCCAGTATGGAATGATACGGCAACTCGCCCGTTGTTCGGGTGAGGAAATTTATTCCTTCTATTTGGTAGCGTTTTAGATTTTTCATCTTTTGATTTTTAGATAAATACAGTTCTTTTTTAGTATAGCAAAACTGTGCAAATTTCAGAAAAAAAGAATTAAAAAATTATCAATCGCCGGAAATCAAAGGATAGATATAAGTATAATAAAAAGCTTTATAAAATCCCGGCCTTAAGAAAAAGAACGGGCGATGTTTTAAATACAATAAAACCGACATAATTTTATTTTTCTTATACCAGTAATCTTTTTCTTCTTCTTTTAATTTCCAGGGCGTTAATTCAAGATATTTAAACCATAAAAATTTATGATAGCTGAATGAACCGAAATGCCAGGGTTTATTTTTTGAGATATAGTGAACAACGTTTGGATTTTTCATATAGCTCGAGCGCCCGATAAAATTTGACGACTGCACATTCCAGCTGTCATCCAAAACTTTTATTCTTCCGCCTTTTAAAACCTCGTTTATAATCTCCTGATCGCCGGTTTTGATTTTATCAATATTTTCTTTTGTATAATTTAAAAATTCTTCTTCAATATTATTCTTTCTTATATATTCCAAATTAAAAACAATCATTCCCGAATTTATATATGTCGGGTTTTTTGCCGTTTTTCTTTTACTGATGTCTAAAACCCCGCCCAGAGCAAAACCATTCAAATCTGTACCGAATAATTCATCCAAACTTGAATTAACAATAATATCACAGTCAAAATAAATTATTTTATCAACAAAAGGTAAAAGCTCCGATAATTTTAACCGATAATAAGCTGCAAGCGTTATATAAGAATGGGTTTTAACCTTTTTATAATTTTCAAATAAATTATCGTCTATTTTTATAAAATTAATTTCACAGTTTTTTATTTCTTTTAAACTTAAAATCTTATTTTTATTATCTTCTTCAATCCCGCCGTCAAGTATATAAAAACAAATGTCATCTTCCTTTTTGGCATTTGCTAAAATTGAAGCGGCAGTAACGCTTAAATATTTTGCATAATTGTTATCCGAGGCAAGGCATATATTAATCATTTTTAATTTCCTTCATCGCTTCAAAAATTCTGTCTGCGGTCTGATTGTCTTCAATCAAAATAGATTTATATAATTTTTCATCGGGCGCCCAGATTTGACTTACATTTTGTTCATAAAAAACGGCAACGACGGGAATTGAAGAAGAATACCCGAGATGCATCGTCCCCGTGTCAACACTTATTAAGCATTTTGAATTTTTTATGACTTTTGCAAGCTCTAAAATCGTCGTTTGGTTTTGTAAATCAATAAAATTACACCCCGCTTCTTTTAATTTCTTTGAATATTCTTTTGCTAAATCCCCTTTTCCTGTAAAAATAACCTCATAATCGGTTTGGTTTATTTTTTTAATAAGCTCAATTGCGGTATCTTCGGGCATATCTTTATATTTTTGTTTTGTAAGGGTGCAAAGCGTTATATATTTTTTATTTTTAGAAATTAAATCTTTAAATTTAAGCGGAATATCATCTTTAGTCTCATAAATAAGGGGCAGATTTTTTAATGGTTTATTTGTGATTTCTTTCAGCAAATTTAAAATTGCAAACTGCATTTTCGTTTTACCGTCGCATTTTTTCGCTTCGACAATGAATTTTGCCCCTAAAAGCTTTGATATAAGGCGGTTTCTTTCGTTTTTATAAGTTACGATTGAAACAAAAGCATTTTTAAATTCAAATTCTTTTATAAATTTAAAAAGCCCGAAAATTCCTTTGTGCTTTCCTTTTTTATCAAAAACAACAACTTCATCAACCCCTTTTTGATATTTAGCCGCTTCATGAAACGGTTTATCAACTATAAAAATAACTTTTGAAGAAGGATAAATAAGTTTTATATTTTGAATTAAGGAATTGCAAAGCAATACATCGCCAAAACAAGCGGTGTTAAAAATTAAAAAAGTTTTATTATCATCAAATTTGATTTTCTTTTCAAAAAGTTTTATCCCAAAAAGGTAATATTCTTTTTTTTCTTTATAGTGTTTTATTTTATAAAAAAATTTATCTTCTTTTAAGAGAAGTCCGCATTTAACATTCAGCTTGTTATCGTGTGCAATTTTTATAAAATCAAGAGCCGCATTTATTTTATCGATTGTTTTTGCAATATTATGCTTTGATTTCATTGTGGATTTAGGGTTTGAAAAATAATAATAATAAATATCAGGCACGCAAACTAAAGTTTTTATTTTAAGAAGCATCCTGATTAAATATCCGGGGTCTTCATAAAAAACGTTTTCTTCAAACCTTAAATCTTTTATTAATTCGGATTTTATAAGAAATGTTGTAACTCCCAGTGTTTTTTTGGTCATCAGGCGGCAGATTTCATCTTTATTATCGTAAAATTTAAAATCTTTGTATAAATTTATGTTTCTTATCCCGCCCCTTGTTTCCCTTACGATTGACGCGGCGGCAACATCGGCATCATATTTTTTTATTGCAAGATATAATTTTTCAAAATAATCAACGCTTACCCAATCATCCGCATCGAC
>DVJH01000157.1 GCA_018710795.1 Candidatus Galligastranaerophilus gallistercoris
AACTGACCAAACATTCTAAAGAGCTTGTATATAACGCTGACGGAAAATGTATAAGCGAGGTTTTTATCTCCGGGCTTGATAAACCGGCGTATGATTTTATGATTTCAAAAATCGAAGAAGAAATAAACTCAAAAGACAAATCTTGTGATATAGTATTAACAAAAGCATATTATAAAAAAGAAAACGTTTAAGTTGCCGTTATTAGTTTGGAGTTTATATGACAAAAAAAATTCTTGTCGTTGATGATGAAAAAGATATAGTAGAAACACTTTCGTTTATGATGAAAGCAAGAGGGTATGAAGTTCTTGAAGGGTATGACGGCGAAGAGGGTTTAAAACTTGCCAAGGAGCAATCGCCCGATTTAATCATACTTGATGTTATGATGCCGAAAATTAACGGCTATAAAATTGCAAGATTATTAAAATATGACAGCAAATACAAACACATTCCGATTATTATGGTAACGGCAAGAGGGCAGGAAACGGATAAACTTATAGGCGAAGAAACGGGGGCGGATGAATATATCACAAAACCTTTTGAGTTTGAAGAAGTGCTGGACTGCGTAAGCAAATATCTGGAGGCTTAAAAATGGATTTAGTTACAAACAAAACCATTGATAAGCTTAAATATGATTTGGTCAGAAACAATATAATAACTTTTGAAGATATAGAACGGGCGCAGGAAATTGCAAATGCTCAAAATACAAATCTCGGGCAGGTTTTAATAAATTCTTCTTTAATAACCGAAGAAAACCTTTTAAAGTTTCTGGAAGAAAAGCTCCATATTCCTTTTGTTAATCTCGACGATTATGAAATAGACAAAAAATGCCTGAAATATATAAGTTACAAAGAAGCAATAACGTATAAAATTCTTCCGCTTTTTCAAATAGAAGATACCCTGACCGTTATTATGGCAGATCCTCTTGATTTGTTTGCAATAGATAAAATCATAGAGCGTACGGGGAAAACAATCGAGCCCGTTTTAGGGTCGCAAAATGCAATATTGAAAAAAATTAACGAATATTATGATCTGAAAGGAAAAGTTCAGGATATTACCACAAAAGAAGATACGAATTTTAATTGGACGGATGAGCTTCATAACGATGATTTATCCGAAGAACATCTTCAAAATTTATTCAGGGCGATTTTAAAAAATGCAATTAAAGATAATATCCACGAATTGTATTTTGAACATACAACGGAAGAATTATCCGTGAATTTTAAAAAAGGCGATGAATCATATTCAACGGGTTCAATCCCCTCTCTTTTAATCAGCCCTTTTATACAGATGCTAAAAACATTGTGTGCGCTTGATCCCACCATAAGCGAAATACCGCAATTGGGAAAATTGAATTTTAATGTGGATTCAATAAATTTAACCGCAAGCATATCCGCATTTCCCACTATAAACGGCGAGAGAATATTATTAAAAATCTATCATCCGCCCAAGAAAATTAATGAACTTATAAAAGATGAAAATACGATAAATGCTCTGAAAACCGCGCTTTTGACCCCCGGGGTCATACTGGTCTGCGGAAGCTCGCTGTCGGGGAAAACTCATCTTGTATATTCAATTTTAAACGATTTGATTCCCGAAAATAAAACCGCAATGACATTGGAATCAATTGCAAAATATAAGCTGAAAAATGTAAGACAATCCGAATTGAACGAATCGGTCGGGTTTAACCTTGATAAGGCAATGAGATATATTGAATTTCAATCGCCCGATATTGTCTATTTTGAAGGAATTGCAACAAAAGAAGGGCTTGATTTTTTCACGTCTTTAACCCTTAAGAATAAAACCCTTATAACCGAGTTTTTAGCCGATAATATGGACGATTTAAGGAAAAAATTTGCATACAGCGAATTTAATATGTTTAAGTCCGTTATAACCTGTCTTATTTTTATACACAGCAGGGACGAAGTTGAATTTTTTGATAAAACGGCGCTCGATAAATATTTATTATAAAACCCTTTAATCGCTTCGTATTATCTGGTATAATAGATGTTGTTGTTGTTGTGAAGGAGGTGTCTTTTATGTATATTTTTGTTACCGGTTCCGATACTGATGTAGGCAAAAGTTATGTATCAAGGGGAATTTGTCAGGAATTAATTTCTCATAACGAAACCGTGGGCTACTTAAAACCTTTTCAATCGGGAGTTATAGAAGGCGTTTTAAATGATGCCGACACAATAACATTAAACAACCAATCCATTAAAACAATAAGTTCATATATTACCCGCACCCCTTCAACGCCTTTAATTTCGGCTGAAATTGACAGTGTCGATTATGATTTAAATAAAATTACGGATGATTACGAAACTTTAAAAAAAGAATGCAGAAACGTAATTGTTGAAGGTTCGGGAGGAATTTACGTTCCCGTTAAAAAAGGAATTTTAATGATTGATATTATAAAACGGCTTAATCTTCCGACTTTAATTGTTGCAAGGCCTGATTTGGGAACAATCAACCATACGCTTATGACCATTGATTGTCTTATAAATAATGATATTAAGGTTCTTGGCGTTGTTATTTCAAGATATCCCGATAAAACAACGGATCCCGTTATATCAAGAGCAAAAGAAATGATAGAGATGTTCTCAGGCAGTGTTAAAGTTTTGGATGTTATAAAACAAAATCAAAAAGATTTTTCTCTTTTAACATCCAAAATTATTGAAAATTTAGCCCTGAGTTGTTTTTAACATGGGCGAAGAAGCTTGAGGCTGCGCCGCTTGCCCTTGGGCGGGCGTACCTTTTTTGCCTATAATTCCGTATGTTTTTAAAATATTTAGGATTAATGCGCCCATAGCGCCGATTGCAATGCCTGCGCCTACTATTGAGGTTTTTCTTAAGTGTTTTGCGCCGTCTTGAGCGTATTGGTTTATAACGCTGTCTTTAAGTTCGCCTGCTTTTTTTATGAAATCATCGTAAAAACCGGATAGTTTTTCTTGCGAAGCTTTTGTTGCGTCTTTAATTTTTTCAGCAAGCTCTTTTCCGTCCGTAGGGATGTCTTTTAATCTTTCCAGAACTTCGTTTTTTGTATATCCGCCTTCGGGAATTTTATCCGCCGCTTCTTTAAGAGTATTTTTTATTGTTTCTTGAAATCCCTGTTGTTGAATTATCTCATCTTTAGCTTCGGTTACAAGAATTTTAAGATTTGCTTTGTCCGTTAAATCTGCCGTTATATCTAAAATATCTTTTTGTAAATCTTTTGAGCTTGTTACCATTTGAACAAAATCATCGCCCGCATTTTTAATGTGTTCGGGGATTTCATCTTTTTTTAAAGCTCTTTGAAACATATCCGCATATTGCATATTAAGTGCGGCCTTATCAGGCGTATAGGGGGTAAGACTTGCTAATTTTCCGACGGCACCGCCCGCAGCGCCGCCAAGTGCAGCCGTTGCTGCAACATTTAGAAACGAATCTTTAATTGCACCGAATAAATTACCCGCATTTGAATTTTGTTGGTTGTTTCCGAATGATACTGCCTGAACTTGCATTATTTATTAAACCCGTTTTTTGTTTTGCCAAATTTACAAAGAAGATGAATGCTAAAAATTGCCTTTTTTATATTATTTTGTAACAAAACTTTGTTATTTTAAAAGGCGCAATTTTGTCAGTTTTGCTCTTTTTATCGTTACGGCATGAAAAATTGCGATATAAGTCCAAAATAAAATTTGAATCTGGGGTCTGAAAAATACCGTGTCAAAAAGCCCGTGGAACATAACGGCAGATACCGTTAATAAAACGGACAATACCATAAGCCTGTTATAGGGGTGCGCGCTTTTATATGAAATATATTTTATGCTTCTTATAACAACCAGAAGAATAAACAAAAAGAAGGTCAAAAATGCAAAAATTCCGCTTTCAACCGCAATTTCAAAAGGCACCGAATATGAGCCCAAAGCGTCATAGCCCGTTTTCATATAAAGCCCGTATATTTCTCTGAAATTATTGTTTCCGACTCCGATTCCAAGGAACTTGTTATCAAGAAACATTTGATAGCAGGCTTCATAAACATTCATTCTGAAAGATATGGAAGAGTCTTTTCTTAATGAAAAAATGGATAAAATTCTTTCTCTGAAAGAGGGAATAAAAAATGCGACAATCAGGCAGAAACCTATAATTGAAGCAAAAACAGCTTTGTATTTAGTTTTTATCTTTTTAAAACCGCCGAAACGGTTTTTTATAATATATAAAGCATAAAGCAGCAAAACCGACATAAAACCGAACAACCCTAGATATGCGCCTCTGGAACCGGTTGCAAATACGGCAAAAAACGTGGTTAAAAATAAAACACAAAGAACAATTGCCGTTTTTTTTCGTTTTTTTAAAACCGCAATGCCAAACAACGCAACGATTGAGGATAAGCCGGTTATCAGCCAGCCGGCAAGCAAATTGGGATTATAGGGTTTCAAGGTTCCGTATGCTCTTGAAATTATTTTGGTTGAATCGGAAACGTTTGATGTATCCTGCCAGGTGGCAATTGCTTCAATGTGGGAGATATTTTGCATAATTGCCGTAATTCCTTCAAAAGAAATTATGCCCGCAATTATGAGCATAACGGGAATTATTCTTTTTTTATTTGTCGATAAGAAATATACGGCGGCAAAATAAAATGCCAGATATATTGCGGTTTTTAAAATGCCTTTGAGGCTGAGCACAAAAAGCGATGCGCCGAACAAAGACACAATCACAAACAAGAAATATACGATTAATACCTTGTTCAAAAAAGATAATTCAGTCGCTTCACCCTTTTTTGCAAACATTTTAAATACGCAGGATAAAACAAAAACAGAGGCAAGAAGCCCGATTGTTCCGCTCGGCATAAATGCGGTTGAAATTATTGTTGCGGCAAGCAAAACGAAGGATATGTCGTCTATATTTTCAAAAAGAAAACTGTCGGATAAAAACTTCGCAGCTTTTGAGTTATGAAAACGTTCAATAATTTTATTAATGAACATCTTGGTTTTTATTTACCTCAGCATCCAAATCTTCATCAACAATGCTGCCTTCGGCAGGTTTTGAGAGCGTAATGTTTGAAACAATGCCGTTTAATTTGTAATCTACGCCTTCCAAAGTAACGGGAAGACCGATTTTAATTTTATTGCCGCCGACAACCGCGCCGTCTTTTGTTATTTTGGCGTCATCTTCCAGAGTAACGAGAAAATCATAATTAAACGGAGATGTTAAATCGTCAACAAGCTGGTAGCTTTTTGACGAATTGGCGGAAGGAAGCATGATTTTTTTTCTTTCATAGTTTGTATTTTTTATTCTTAATTTTGTGTAAGGTACGTTTCTTATTGTAATAAAAGTTTCTTCGCCTTCTTTAAAGGGTGAGTTTTGGCTTGTAATTACAACACCTCTGAAATAAACTTCAATATCTACTTTGGTTTCCGCTTCAATTTGTTTTGAAGAAGTTTGCCTGCGTCCCGTTTGGGTTATTACAAAAACAAAAAGCGCAATTATAACCAGAGCAATAACTATAATATCAAAAGGTCTTAATTTTTTTATAAAATCCATAAACTAAATCTCCTTAAGATTGCTTAATTCAAATTTTATTTCTTCGACGGTTGTTGTGTGGCATCCGAAATGCCTTATTACAATGCTTGCTGCGCTGTTGCCTATTATTGCGGAATCCGTCGGGCTGAAACCGGCGCATAATGCAAGCGTGAAAGCGGCAACAACGGTGTCGCCCGCGCCCGTTACGTCAAAAACTTCTTTTTTATTGAAAGCGGGAATTTTTTTGAAATCTTTCCCTTTTTCAAAAACCGCCATTCCATTTTCGCCTCTTGTGATTAAAAGATATTTTAAATCCAGTTTTTGAATTAATTCTTCGCCCGCTTCTTTTAAGCTTTTATCATCTTTAATGAATTTGGAAATAAATTTTTCCGTATCCGGCTGGTTGGGCGTGATTGCCGTTACGCCTTTATATTTATCAAATGATTTTTGAATGTCTGCGACAATGATTTTATTATGTTTTTTTGCTTCTTCAATTGAAGCTTGAATTATGTTGTCGGTTAAACATCCCAGATGATAATCGGAAAGAATGACCCCGTCATAACAAGGCATTGCCTTTTTTATATTTTCAATTATTTTTTGCTCGGTTTCTTTGTTGACGGGTGTTTTTGTTTGTCTGTCAATTCTTACTATCTGCTGTGTAACGCTTTGGGAGCAGGAGCCTGAAATTCTTGTTTTTGTGGTTGTTTTTCTCGTATTGTCTTTTACCATATAATCGGTGTTTATTTTTGCACCGTTCAAGGCTTCAATTAAAACGCCGCCATAGTAATCATCACCATAAACACCTATGGCGCCCACTTTTCCGAGGTTCAAAGATGAAATATTGTTTGCGGCATTAGAGGCCGTGCCTAAAATTATTTTGGTTTCGGTGTGCTCCAAAATTAAAACGGGCGCTTCCCTTGAGATTCTCTCCGTTTGCCCGAAAACCATTTCATCAATTGCAAAATCCCCGATTACAAGGATTTTAACGTTTTTTAATTCATCCAGTCTGTTAATAATTTCCGATTTATTCATTGTAAGAAAATATTAACATAAAAAATAATTCAAGTTAACTTGACATTAAAAATTGAGATTGTAATATAAAAAAAGAAATGAGGAGCAGCTTCCTTGTTTTTAAGGGCGTTTAGCTCAGCTGGTAGAGCGTCTCCCTTACAAGGAGAGGGTCGGGGGTTCGAATCCCTCAACGCCCACCATTTAAAAGAGGTCTATGGCCTCTTTTTTTATATTGC
>DVJH01000158.1 GCA_018710795.1 Candidatus Galligastranaerophilus gallistercoris
TAAAATTATAATTTTGAAGCAACCATTAATGTTGTTTCGGCTAATCTTGTCGAATAACCCATTTCGTTATCGTACCAAGAAATAATTTTAACCTGGTTGCCGCCCATAACTCTTGTTAAAAGCGCATCAACGGTTGAAGATTGTGAAGTTCCGATGTAGTCGGATGAAACGAGCGGTTCTTCGGTGTAGCAAAGAACGTGTCCGTCTGCACCTTCTTTAAGTGCTGCGTTAACTTCTTCAACGGTAACATCTTTTGAAAGTTCAAATACAACGTCAACGAGTGAAACGTCGGGGGTAGGAACTCTCATTGCAAAACCGTCCAATTTACCTTTTAATTGAGGCAATACAAGTGCAACTGCTTTTGCTGCGCCTGTTTTTGTAGGAACGATGTTTAATGCGCCTGCTCTTGCACGACGGGGGTCTTTGTGGCCTGCGTCCAAAATTCTCTGGTCGCCCGTGTATGAGTGAACGGTTGTCATTAAGCCTTTAACGATTCCGAATTTTTCATCAATAACTTTAGCAACCGGTGCCAAGCAGTTTGTTGTGCATGATGCCATTGAAATTACGTTGTGTTTTGCGGGATCATACATTTTGTCATTTACGCCCAAAACAATCGTAATATCTTCATTTGTAGCGGGAGCTGAAATAATAACTTTTTTAGCGCCTGCGGTGATATGTGCTTTTGCTTTTTCTGCATCGGTAAAGAAACCTGTTGATTCAACAACAACTTCAACTCCTAAATCTTTCCAGGGAAGTTGAGCGGGGTCTTTTTCAGCGAAGAATTTAATTTTTTTACCGTTTACGATAATACCTTCTTCGTATGCTTCAACTTTACCGTCAAATTTACCCATAACAGAGTCGTGTTTGAATAAAAGTGCAGCTTCAGCGGGTTTTAAACCGGGGTCGTTGATTGCTACATAATTAATTTTGTCAAAAATGCCTTCTCTGATAGCAGCACGGAGAGTGTTTCTTCCGATTCTACCAAAGCCGTTAATTGCTACGTTTACCATAATTTGGCTCCTTATTTAGTAATACTACAAGTTTTTTATATTACAAACAAACTCATTTATCAATATTTTTTAATTTAAAGCAAAAAATTTTTTTTAAGCGTTTTTATATTTCTGCCCGCAATTTTATATAAGTAAGGAAAAATATGATTACAGGAATTTCAAATTCAACGCCTTTTACAAGCACCTATAAAGCAATTTATGATAAAAGCGCAGGAACAAGAGGTTTTATTGCGCTTGATAATTATTCTGACAGTCAGGATATACCGTATCTGAATGTTTTTCATAATGACGGCACGGCTTCAAAAGTTATATATGCAAAAGGAAAAGAATTTGACGCCGATATCGAATCAATTCTTGCATCTTACGGCGTAAAATTTGAAAAATACGACCCGAATGAATTATTAACCCCCGAATCTATCGATAAAAGAATTAAAAAACCGGAAAGCGCTTCAAGAAATTCAATTATTGCATATGTTAATCCCGATAAATTAAACGAATTAACAAAAACCCAAACGCAAGGAAACATTGACCATTGCAGAAATGATTACAACGATTATTATAAAAAAGAAACAAAAAGAATTCTTGAAACTCCGTCTTCAATAACGGCTCCGACTATGTATATTATACCCGATATGGCGGGCTCTGTTGACGATACGGTAAAATATATAAAAAGATACGGAAGCGAAAATCTTAATCCCGATTCTCTTTTGATTGATTTTTCACAAAGAACGGATGAACCCGATCATTGTTTGTTTTTTGCAATGGAAGATGCGGGTATGAAAGAAATCCCCGTTTGTGTGGACCCTGAAACGTATAAAATCGGTAAGGCAATAGGGCTTATAACGGGTTATAAAAAATAAATTTATATATCAATTTAATCATTAGGACTATCTGCCGAAAAATAAATTTTTCGGCTTTTTATTATTGCCTTCCATGACGATATTTAAAATTTATCCCATGGTATAATTTTTTTATGGAATCAAAGAAGCTGACAATTATAATAATTTTGGGCTTTGTTATATTTTCCGTTTTTTTATTTTTCGGTTTAATTGTTTATTTTTATTCGCAAAAATCCGATGCGCCCGATTATTATAAACAAGGTTTAACTTATTATCAAAACGGCGATTTTCAAAATGCCTATTATAATTTTTCAAAAGTTATGCCGTTATCGGATATTTATTATAATGCGCTTTTCAGAAGCGCAAAATCTGCAGATGCAATAAATGATTATAAAACAGCAATAAGAAATTATACGATTTTTAATTTTTTGCTTAAAGATAAAAATGTATCCCCTTTTATTTTATGGCGTTTGGGGAATTTATATTATGAGTCTGGTAAAACGGCAAAAGCAAAAAATACGTTTTTGGATTTAATTAAATTATACCCCGAATCCGAATACGGAATAGCTTCATATTATATGCTCTCAAAAATAATTGAAGAAAAAAAGCTTGAATATTCGGCCAACTATATTAAATATTCTCCAAAAGGAAAATACGCCAAAGAAATTACAAAATTGCTTCTTGATAATCTTGAATTACTTGACACCGCACAAAAAGCCGCTCTTGCCGTTTCATTATCGGAAAATGAAGAATATGCTCTTTCGATAACGGTTTTTAAGGACATTCCGATTCAATATTCCTGGATATATATGTTAAATGCGCTTGATAAATTACATTCTTCAAAAAATGTTATCAAAGTTGCAAACAAAGGCATTCTGCTTGATAATTCACATTACGACGAAAATGCCCTTTCGGATGCCGTTTCCGTTTTTGCAAGGCATTACGGCGGCAGGGAGCTTGGAGCATATGAATATATCTACAACAATGCAAAAGACAAAAGATTGAAGGCAATTGCTCTTTATAAATCGTCGCTTTTATTAAACAAAAACGATTCAATAAAAAGAAAATTGTTTTTAAGCGAGAAATTTCCCGATTCAAAATATGCTCCGTATGCTTTATATGATGTTTTTATTGAAGCGTACAAGGAAAATAAAACGGCTCTTGCATTAAAATATGCAAAAATTCATCTTGCTTTATACAAAAATAAAGATACAACTCCAAATGTTTTATATTTTGTTTCATGCATTAAAAAGAAAATACACGATAAAACTTATAAAGATAATATAAAAAGGCTTCTTGAAGAATATACGAATACATATTATGCATACAGGGCGTATTCAAAAGAAAACGACAAAAATTTTATGCGAAAAAGAAATCTTCCGATTAAAACCAAAAATTTAAAAATCGGGTTCCCTTACGGCGATAATAAAAAAGTTTCCGATTTCTTTGAAAATTTTTCCGTGCTTAATGATTTATCGCCGTATGATGACTTTAGAATACAGGATATTTTGATTAAAAGCTGGATAGAATATAAAAAGGGAAACAGAGCATTATCAAGCGTATATGCAAGAGATTATATAAATTCTTCAGACGTTCTTCCCGACAGAGAACATACGGTGTGGAAGCTTGCGTATCCCATATATTATGCAGAGTTAATCAATAAATATTCTGAAATTAACGATTTGAATCCGTATTTAATTTTATCTTTAATCAAAGAAGAGAGCCATTTTAACCCGAGCATTCAAAGCTATGTCGGCGCTTCGGGATTAATGCAGATTATGCCTTCAACGGCATCAATGTTGTCTTTAAGAAAATATTCATATTCCGATTTGATTGATGAAGAATTAAATATATCTTTAGGCACAAAATATTTTAAATATTTAATGGACATTTTTTCAAACAATGAAATGCTTTGTATCTTAGGATATAATTCCGGTCCGAATGCTCTTTTAAGATGGATAAAGAAAAACGAGAGCGCATCTTTTGATGTTTTGGTGGAAAACATTCCTTACGGCGAAACAAAAAATTATGTTAAAAAGGTTTATGCGGCATACTGGAATTATCTTTTAACATATGAAAAAATAAAAATATAGGTAACTGCCGCAGAAGATATATGTTGCAATTTGCATTTGCAATTAATATTATTTTCCGGTTTTAATTTATCCGTAATGCAGATAAAAAATATAACAAATACATATTATCCGAAGCTTAATTTCGGCTCAAATATAAGAACCGTAAGAAATGCAGACAATAATATCATACACAGAAATACGACAAGTTTTTTCAGAAACGATATAATCTGGGATGACCTTGCGCAATATATAGGCGATTTTTATAAAGATTCAGACAAAGTAAATATATATTGTTTCGGATGTTCCGACGGTTCGGAGCCGTATTCCCTTGCAGCTTCGATTAAAAGCAACGTAAGCCGTTTTAATAAATTTTTTCCGATTTATGCTTCCGATTATGACGATGTGATAATTGAATCGGCGCTGAAGGGCGAATACAGAGTTCTTGACCGTGAAATGTGCGCAATGGATGGATATACAAAAGGAAAATGGCGGTCATATTTTGAAAGAAGCGGATATAACGGTTTGAGCGTTAAGAAAAGCTTTAAAGATTTTGTCCGATTTAAAACGGAAGATATAACGGAATCTGCGGATAAAATTCAAAAAGGACCGAAAATTATATTATGCAGAAATTTATGGCCGTATTTAAGCTTTGATAAAAAAGAAAAACTAATGGCAAAGTTAAAAGAAAAGTCGGATGATAAAACACTTGTTATCATAGGTTCTTTTGACAACCAATCGACAAAAATCAGCGACGCTTTTATTCAAAACGGGTTTGTCCCCGTTAATTATACCGATAAAAAATGGCTTCATGCGCCTTCTTCAAATGTATGGAAGAAAAAGACCCCTTAAAAAAGAGGCCTTTTAATAAAATTTATCTTTGATAAATTGCCGTTACTTTTGCGCTTGCAAGCGAATGCGATTCGACTTCTTTTTCAATTTCGACGGGCGGCTTTGATTTAATCGAATTATCAAAAACGCAATCAAGTGCGTAAACTTTAAAATTATAATGGTGGACGCCGTGTCCTATCGGGGGGCAGGCGCCGCCGTAGCCCGTTTCGTTAAAACTTGTCATCGTTTCAAACATTGGTGATTTAATTTTTTGTCCTTTCTCAAGACT
>DVJH01000159.1 GCA_018710795.1 Candidatus Galligastranaerophilus gallistercoris
TATTTAAAAAAATACGGTGTTAATTCAACGGAAGCTCTTATTGATATTTTTGTTTCATCCGATGATGACGGTTCGCAAAAGATTGTTGTTTCTTTAGATAAAATAAATATTGATTTTATTTATAAGAATGATAAAAATACGATAAAATCATCTTCGCCTTTATTATTTGACTGTAAATGCGCTTATTTTGACAAAGCGCTCAAAATTGATTACGGGCGTATTTTATCCGACGGTATCGATATTAATTTTACGGGAAAAGTTTTAAATCCTTTTATGTTAGAATCTATTGAACCCGTTCTTGACATAAAGATTAACGATACAAAACTTTCATCATTATTGAAAATTTCACCCGATACGATTATTCCTTTTCAGGTTCCATACGTTAAGAATTTAAAATTATACAATGCAAATGCCGTTATAAACGGCGGAGCAAAAGTTGATTTTAAAAATATCGATGATTTTTCGGTTAAAGGCAAGCTTAAATTTGATGACGTTTATCTTATCAAGCGCCCGAATAATGCTAAGACGTCTTTCGGCGAATGCGAATTTGACGGACGGAATGTTTTTATTTCGGTTTTTGCGTATGCACCGAATGACGCACTTTTAACGGTATTTGGAAAGACAAAAATGCAAAAAATGCCGTATGCGGAATTTTCGGTTAAATCATACAAACCTCTTGATATGCATTTTGCCCAAGGTATTTTAATTCCGCTGCAGCAAATTCTTGCATTAAAACTGGGCCCGATTCCTTATATGGATTTGGCGGGGCTTGGAGAGATAGTTTTAAAAACAAAAGGTACAAAAGAAAAAGCGGAATTGTTCGGTGAATTTAAGACAAATAATGCCACCGTTTCATTAAACGGATTGAATGCGGTTTTAACCGACGGTTCCGTTAACATTAAATTTCAAGGGTCGGATATTATATATAAAGGTGCAACGGGATTAATTAACGGCGCCAGAACCAAAATTGACGGTACTGCCGATACATCGGGGAATTTAAACGTCGATGTTTTTGTTGATGATATAACTTCAACTTATGCCATGCATACGGCAAAAACATCGGATATTGTTAAAACCGCCCTAAACGGCGCAAAGTTTCTGGATGCATTTGAACCGAATAAAGGAACGGTTGACTTTTATCTGAATTTATCGGGCAATGTTCCTCCAAATGCCGCTTTTAATCAAACAACAGACAGTATTCTTGCAAAAGGAAAAATTGTATTTAACGGTGTCGGTGTTAATGTTGAGCCGAAAATTAAGGGTGAAAACCTGACAGGTGTTTTGACGTTTGAAAATAATGCAAAATTTGATTTGAATGCGGATATTTTTAATTCGCCTTTTAATATTAAAGGTGAAGTTAACCCCGAAATTTCAGACGGAAAAGTTGCCGCCGATTTACCAAGCAGTCTTGATATTACTTTTTCTTCAAATAATATAAAATCTGCATCCGTAGGGCAGTTTTTAAAAGATAATATAGAACTTTTTATTCCAGAAAACAGAAGTTTTACATTGTTTTTATCCAAAATGTTTTTAAATAATACTTTTTTGCTTAAAGGCAGTGTTAACGCCAAAGGTTTGGTCGATCCCGACAGCGACGTTCTTGATTTATCGGGTTTTGATTTTTCGGGTGAAATTGACGGGCAAAACCGTAAAAATTCGGATTTTTATTTTAAAGACGGCAAAATCGTACTGAGAAACAAAAACGCTCTTTTTGAAAAATTAAAAATAAACGCATCGGGCATTGATTTTTTAATGGACGGCTCAATCAACAAATTTGCTTCAAACAAACCAGATAATAATTTAAAACTTGAGTTTTATAAGTCTTCATTTTTGAATTATGTTAATTTTATTTCAAAAATTCTCCCCGAAAAACAAGCTTCAATTATGAAAAACTTTACCGATTTTAAAGGCGAAGTTTACGGAAAAATTAAACTCTATAAAGATAAAATCGACGGCAATTTTACTCCTTATCGAGTTTCTTTTAAAGATATAAAAAACAATATTTTAATTTCTCTTTCAGACGGTGAGATTAAACTTAAAGACGATAAAACATATTTTAATGCTTTTAATCTTTTGTACGGCGATATTCCCGTTTATTTTGACGGTTTTGTTCAAACACAGGGGTCGAACCCTGAATTTAACATTTTTGCATCGACAAATTTATCGGAAGCCGCATGTGATAAATTAATTAATCCTTATTTGCAATATCCCCTTCTTTTGACGGGCGAAGCTACCGTTAAGGGAAGAATTAAGGGACGTATGAATTCTTATTTAACTTATCTTACGCTTGTTTTAAATGAAGGGTCGGATTTGTCTTTTATGGGTTTGAAGCTGGGCGATGTCAGACAAAAAAGAGAAATATCTTCCAAGATAAGATTTGCTTCGGACAGTGCATATATTGATTACATAAGATATTTTAAATATATTCTTTCTCAAAATAACAGAGAAACACCTTACGATTTGATTAACGTAAAAGGCTCGGCAAGACTTCATAAGGGCAGTCTTGTTTTAAATAATTTAAAATTTATTACCCCGAACCCTGCACCTGTCAGGTTTTTAAATGTTATGTTTAAAAAATCCCTGATTAAAGACGGGCTTTTTACATCCAATCTTGTATTAAACGGACCCGTCAATAATTTTAAGGCTACAGGCGATATTAAATTTTCAAACGTTATGGTCCCTATGTATAATTCCGTTATTGATAATATTACAATGAATTTAAAACAAGATTCGGGCGTTGCCGATTTCAGCCTGTTCAGTTACGGAACCAAGGCGGATGTTTCTTTGAATTTTGAAAATAAGTTTACGCTTCCTCTTGTTATCAATGATATAAAAGTTTCTTCGGACTCGATTTCGATGGACAATTTAATGAATGCATTCTCAAACCTTGCGGATTCGGCAAACAAATTTAATTCTTCTTTATCGGTTTCGGGCGCACAGAACAGCTTAATTGCGCCTTCCGATATTCTTGTAAAAAAAGGAAGCGTAAATGTTGATAAAGTTATAATTAACGGTGTCGAGGCAAATGATTTGAAGCTTGATTTTTCTCATTCACAAGACACGTCTTTAAAAATCGATAATGCTTCAATTAATATGGCAGGCGGCACAATAAAAGGTTCGGGCGTGTATAAATTTGACACCCGCGATGTTTCCGTTACTTCGGATGTTATCAATTGTGATGCAAACGAACTTTCAAAAGCATTTTTCAGAGTCAACGGACAAATATACGGACACGCAAACGGAAATGTTAAATTATCAATAAATGATTTTTCTTCTTCCGATTATGTTAAGAAAATCAATGCCGATGCCGATTTTGAAATTATAAAAGGCAGACTGCCCAAGCTCGGGTCTATTGAATATCTTTTAAGGGCGTCTAATTTCTTTAAATCCGGCATATTCGGAATGACTTTAAATAATGTTATTGACCTTTTGACTCCGTATAAACACGGTGATTTTAACAGAATTATGGGATATTTTACCGTGGGAGACGCTATGATTAAAGGATTAAAACTTTATTCCCAAGGTGATAATTTAAGTACATATACATACGGCAGTTATGATATTTTAAACGGCACGGCAGATATTGAAATTTTGGGTAAATTATCCAAAAAAGTTTCAAGCTTATTGGGGCCTGTCGGCAATGCCAGCGTTGTTTCGATTTTGAACACTTTAACAAGAAACAAGGTTGATGAACTTGTTAAAACCGAAATGCTTAAAGATATTAACAAGGTTCCGTTAATGGATTTAAACAATGACGATTTCAGGCTTTTTAACGCAAAAATCGAAGGAGAAATTAATGCGGATAATATCGTAAAATCATT
>DVJH01000160.1 GCA_018710795.1 Candidatus Galligastranaerophilus gallistercoris
CAATTTTCAGGCAACAGAAGCGGAGTTTATGGCGGCGAATATTACTGCACGAGAATTTTTGAAGTTGACAAAAATAATAAGATTATAAGCTGGGAATGGAAAGGCAACAATTGCCCGGCTGCCTATTTAACAAGTAAAAAATGGGTAAACCCGAATAATGACCCATGGAAAAAAGACAAAGAAGAAAGAAAACTTTTAAAACAAACGAAAAAAGAAAAGCTTTAATTAATGCATTTTAACTAACAAAAAAACAAATGTTTAAAAGCGAAAATTGAGCGCCTCATGCCAGATTTTATACAAATCTTCAAGTTTAAATTTTGCATTGGCGGGGCTTGTTGAAGGAAGTTTATAACAATCATATTCATCCATAATTTCGGGAAAATATTTTTTAAACGCCTGATATGCCTTATTTCCGTTTAAAATTATTGTTTTTATATTCTTATATTTTTCTAAAAGCCTGTCGATTTCATTCGGAATTTCATTTTGAATATTTGAATCAAGACTTCCTTTTCTTTTGCATGTTTTAATAACATCCCAGATTGCAAAACGGTTTTTTAATATAATTTCAATTTTTCTTTCATAAGAAGAATTATATAAATCATAATTGCAAATAAGCCCCATAACCTTCCAAAATCGGTTTTTAGGGTGCGCATAATATTGTTTCTCGCTCAATGATTTAACGGATGGCATTGAACCTAAAATTAAAATTTCGGAATTTTCATCTATGATAAAATTAAAACTTTTGCAATTGTCCATAAGAAAAATTATAATTTAAAAAAGGAGTTTTTATGTCTGAAATCGTTTTATCGGGGGTTGATAATAAAAAAATCGAAAAAGAATATAAGCTATCCGATTTTTCGGGAAAAAAATTTGTTTTATATTTTTATCCCAAAGATAATACTCAAGGCTGCACTCAAGAAGCCTGCGATTTTAGAGATAATTTAAACAGAATTTCAAAATATGCACTCATTATAGGCATAAGCCCCGATTCAATTAAAAGCCATATAAAATTTATTGAAAAACAAAATCTTAATTTTCTTTTGCTTTCAGACCCCGAACACAAACTTGCCGAAAAATTTAATGTTTGGGTTGAAAAATCAATGTATGGAAGAAAATATACTGGAATTGAACGCTCCACATTTATCATCAACGAAAAAGGCGAAATTGAATATGAATGGCGAAAGGTTAAAGTCAAAGGCCATGTTGATGAAGTTATAAATTATTTAAAACCGTAAGGAATTTTGCATCAACGGGTATATTTAATTCATTTAATTTTAATAAAGGAATATTTTTATTTAACCCGTGATAATCGCTTCCGCCCGAAATCAAAAGATTATTTTTCTTTGCACAGTCAACCAAAAATTCAATTTCAAAATCGTTATACCTTGAATAATAACATTCTAAACCCTTTATCCCCGCTTTTATCATGGTATCAAGCTTTAAAAGAAATTCTTCTTTTTTTGAATGTTTTTCGCCTTCGCCTCCTAAAGGATGCGCCCAAACGGGAATTGCATCCGCATCAAGCAAAACATCAATCGCTTCAAATCCGTCAAACCTTGTATTTCCCGTTTTGCATCCGTCAAGATATTTTTCCATTGCGGATAAATTATTATCGGCAAGCCCTCTTTTAACAAGAACGTTTGCAAGGTGCGTTTTAACAACGCTTTTTCTTGAATAAAGCCAGGATAATTCATTTTTATTTAAAACAATATTATGAACATTTTTCAGATATTCAATTCTTAAATCCAATTTTTGCTTTCTTAAAATTTTGCCTTTTTCAATCAGGTTTTTAAGGTTTTTGTTTGTCGTATCAATTCCGTATCCTAAAATGTGGCATTTAACATCTTTGGTTTTACACGTTAATTCAATTCCTTTTATAAATTTAATTCCGTTTAATTTATATTTTTCAAGCTCAATGACCCCTTCAAAGGTGTCATGGTCCGTCAGGGCAAAAACATCAAGCTTTAAAGCATTAATTTTTCCGACTAATTCTTCAATTGAATCGCTGCCGTCGGAAAAGTTGCTGTGTATATGTAAATCGGCTTTTTTCATAAAATTTATTATACGAAAAACAAAAGCCTCTTTATATAAAATAAAGAGGCAATTTTAAAAAAAGGGTGCTTAAGGTAATTATCTCATATTATTTTTCGGGGTTTTCAGACGGTCCGCCTTCATTTTCTGCAGGCGGGTTTCCTTCGGGGGCAGGCATAGGGGGGTTAAACTGTCCGCCTTTATGCCTTTTTTCAAAGTTTTTTCTTCCTTCTTCTTTCATTTTTTTAAGCTCTTTTTGTTGTTTTTCGGTAAGAATTGATTCAAATTCTTTCATATTTTTCATTCTTAAATCTCTTACCTGTTTATCAAGTTCGCGTATTTCGTTTTTCAGCGCTTGAATCTGTTCTTTTTCGGATTCGGTTAATGATTGTTGTTTAATTGCTTTTATTTTGTCATGTTTTGTTTTGATTTGTTCCATTAAAGGTTTCATTTCTTCATGACCTTTTACTCTTAATTCTTTTGCTTCCTGTTTTTGTTCATCCGTCAATTTAAGACGTTTTTCAAATTCGGCTTTTTTCTTTTGCATAACTTCAGGCGGCACGGGCGGTCTTTTATGACCTCTAAATTCGGGAGGTGCAGGCATTGTCTGCGCCGAATTTTCTTTTTGGGGCTGCACTTTGGTATCAACGGTGTCCGCAGCGTAGCAGGAAAGTGTTGTTGCAAGCACAACAAGAGTTGTCAACATGAATGTTTTTTTCATAAAAAAATCCTTTCAAAATTAAAGTAGGTCTTGTAATTTCTCGGCCAGTTCTTTTTTTGCATTATATATACGGGATTTTATCGTCCCTGTCGGACAATTTAGTTTCTTTGCCGTATCTTCGTATGAATAGCCGTAAATTTCCGTATAAATTATTACATCTTTGAATTTGGGTTTTAATTCGTTAATCGCTTTTAATATTCTTTTTTGCCTTTCTTTTTGTACCAGTTTTAATTCGGGATTCGGTTTATAATCTTTAACGTTTACAAAAATCGTTTCGTTTTCTTCATCTGCCAGAACTTCATTTTTGTATTTTGCCGATTTAAGATAATCTTTGGAAACATTTTTTGCAACGGTATTTATCCAGGCCTTTAAATTCCCTCTTTCTTCGTATTTGTCGGAATTTTTAAGCACCTTTATAAATACTTCCTGTTCCAAATCCTCGTTTTCTTCTTTTGTGAATAGTTTTATTATATTTTTCACACTGTTTTTATTTTGGTTTATTATTTCTTTAAAATTCATTCACCCACCATTATTAAGCCGTAAGAATCAACGGGAAAGCCGTAGTCCTCTGCGCTTAACGTCTGTCCGTATCTTATGGTATCCAAGACATTGTTATCAAGGCTAAAAATACCGAGAACCGTACCCGACAGGATAACAAGAAAAAGTGCGCATGCCGCTTTTATTTCTTTTATATATTTTCTTTTTTGAATAAATGCGGGTTTAACCTCCCGAATAAGACTTGACACTTTATTCAATGTTTCCATTTCTTTTTTACACTCTTCACATTCTTCAATATGTTTTTTAAGTTCTTCATCATTTGAAAATGTGAACAGTGCTTCAAATTTTGTACATTTTTCTTTCATTTTTAACCTCTACATTTATATAACGAGATAAAAAACAAAAAGTTCATTTTTTTCTTTTAAAATTAAATAAGCCCCGCTACAAGTACGATGATAAATATAAGAGGCACAATTGTTTTTAAAAGAAAATAAAATATATTTGATATAATTCCTTCTCCGAATGCCTCTTTTTTAATCGATTTTACGAGCCACCCCGCAACCAGACAAATTATTGCGGTATTTAAAGGCAGTAAAATATTTGAAGTTATAAAATCCAGAAAATCAAAAAACGTTTTCCCGAAAATCAAAAAATCTTTCATTATGCCGAACGAAAAAACGGAGGGTATACTTACAAGCGCAATAAAAACAGATAAAATTACGGTTGCTTTTTTTCTTGTCAGGTTAAAATTTTCAATCATTGAAGCAATTGCGGTTTCAAGCATGCTTATTCCCGATGTTACCGCCGCAAAAAGGATTAAAATAAAAAATAATGCCCCGAGAGCTTGCGCAAAAGGCAATTGCGAAAACATCTCCGGCAGAGATATAAAAATTAAAGTGGGTCCTGCGGTAGGTTCCACGCCGAATGAAAAAACGATCGGGAAAATCATAATCCCCGATAATAATGAAACGGTTGTGTCAAAACCAATCAGAGTATATGAAGATTTCAGAATTTTTGTATCTTTTTTCATATAGCTTCCGTAAGTTAAAATTGCCCCCATTCCTATGCTCAAAGTAAACAATGCCTGCCCGAGAGCGGTTAAAACCATTGTCGAATCAAATTTTGAAAAATCGGGTTTAAACATAAATTCTAAACCTTCTTTGGCACCGGGGAGCGTCAGAGAATAAATTGCAAGCAAAACAAGCATGAGCGCAAGAAGAGGCATCATTATATTATTTGCTTTTTCAATTCCCTTGTTTACTCCTCTGAAAGGAAAAACAGCACATAGAATTAAAAATAAAATCGTTAAGATAACGGGAACAACCGTGCCCGAAGCAAAAACGGGAAAATATTGAGAAAAGTTTTCGGGGATATTATTTGTTATAAATAACCATAAATATTGTAATATCCACCCGCCCACGACAAAATAAAAACATGAAATTAAAACAACCGTTATAACGCAAAGCCAGCCAAAACCCTTTAATTTCGGGTTAATAAGGGAAAATGCGCTGACGGTGTCTTTTCTTGACATTTTCCCGAGCGCAAGTTCGGCGCACAAGGGAACAATGCAGATAAATGCTATTAAAAATAAATAAGTAAATAAAAAAACGGCGCCGCCGTATTTTCCCATTATATAGGGAAATCTCCAGACATTACCCAATCCTACCGCACTTCCGACCGTTGCAAGAATAAAACTTATATGTGAACTCCACTCTGCTCTTTTTTCTTCCATATTTTTCCTTTTGATTTTAAACAAAAGAAAAATACCACATTTTTTATTATTTGTTAATTTTGTAAACTAATCGTTATAGGCGCCTTTCAGCATATCGTCAGTAATTTTTGCGGCAATTTCAACGATTTTTAAACAAGGGCGGCTTTCATAATATTCTTTTGTTCTTTTTTGAGGGATATAGCCGTTTTTATCTTCGTTTAATAATTCTCTGCAAATAATTGTGCCCGTATGTTTCTTAAATTCTTCAGATAAGGTTTGAATCAGCTTATAGTGATTTGCTTTTACAATATCATTATTATTTTCCGTATAGCCGTATTTTAACCCTGCTATTAAAAACATTGAACTTACCGCACCGCAGACTTCTCTTAATCTTCCCATTCCGCCGCCGAGTGAAGAAGACATTTTTAAACCCGTTTCAAAATCTATATTAAAATCTTCGCAAAATGCGCAAAAAACCGACTGGGCGCAATTATACCCTTTTAAAAACAAATCTCCCGCTTTTTTAACTTTATCTTCCATAAAAATATTCTATAATAAAAAGCCCCTTAAATTAAGGGGCTTTTTATTTTTACATTGTCCATTCGGTACTGGAGATTTTTCTTTTCAAATATTCTTCGGGCGTTTCTTCGGAAGATGTAACTCTTACGGGTTCTGAAGGAGTATATCCGTCTTTTTTTCTATCCGGTTTGGGTGCGGATGCAAATACAAAATCATCGTCAGCATCTACTAAAACAGGATAAACATAAGTATTATCCCATCTGCACATAACAACTTTTTTGCCTTCGGGAACTCCCGCAAGTTTTTGTTCTTTTGTTTTAGGCGCCGAAGATTCTTCTTTTTTCCCGAAATTAACGGTGTTTGATTTGAAGTTTCCGTTCATAGAAACAGGTGAAATTCGCATTTTTCTTCTCCTTAATATACACACATTTGCTAACAACAACTATATAAAAAACGTAACACAAAATTTTTGCGCTGCAAATTGTTATTATTTCTTAACCTTACAGGCTGAATCTTAATCCCAGCTGAAGATAGACTCCTTCTCTTCCCGCATTTCTTATTACCGTTTCAAAAAAAGCCGTCAATCTGTCAGAAAATCTTTTTTGAACCCCTGCGCCGTATTGTACGTACGGTTTTACCGATAATTCGGGAAGATAAACATCGTTTGCCCTGAACCTTGTTTTATCAAGAATGTTCCATGCAAAAGACACCAGAAGATAAGGCTGAAGATTATTTTCAAAATTTCCGATTAATTTTATCATCGGCTCAATATGAATTGCGTTAAGCGGTTTTGTATTAAAATCAACATAATTTTGTTTATAATCGAACGTATTTGAAAATACATACGAAGTCATAATTGAAGGCTGCAATATAAGGCGGTTTTTTAATATTTTAAAATTGCAGCCGGTTTTTTGCGAAATACCCGCATTCAGTGTTGAAAAATTTTCATTTCCGATTTTATTTGAAGCGTTTGAAGAAAACGCTCCCGCATCTATTGCCCACAGGGAAAAGAAATTCTTTTTATAAATTGATGCCGTAAATCCCAAAAAGCCGCCGTTATTATAAATATCATTTCCCAAAAATGCCTGATGGGAGCCGTTGTATGAAATATAACCGCCGAAAATTCCGAATGTATCTTTATTAAACCTTTTTATTCCCGATTCAAACCCCAATATCGAACCGTATCCGACATTTGAAACATCCGGTCCGTTATCGAGAGGCACTTTTTCAAAAAGCGAATACGGCTTAAACCAAAGT
>DVJH01000161.1 GCA_018710795.1 Candidatus Galligastranaerophilus gallistercoris
AAATTCAATAAAACATCCTGCGGATAAACTTCGTTTATATTGCCGTTAGAGCCCGCTATAATACAAAATTCAACTCTTTCCCCCGCGGCTACTCCCAAATCATCAAAAGAAAGAGCAACTTCAATTGTATCTTTATAAGCATAACTTACTTTTCTTATAAGCTGCACCTGCCACATTCCGCCGTAGACGGCTTTTAAAAGCTGCGGGGGAACAAGTTCGTGTTCATTGAATGAAAATTTTAGTTCATGGCTGAACTGGTTTTCCAAAACCGGATACAAATTCTCCGTCCTTAATGCAATTCTAACGGGCGAAGTCAGGGTTTGATTTTCCGGTTTTAAATAAATAAAGACCTGATTTTTTATAAAATATATTGAATTTGCAAGATTGTTTTTATTCAATTCAAATTTTAAATAAATATTATCGTCATCGTTTCCGTAATAAATTCCTTTAATCGTTTTTTGAGCGGAAAATGTCGGCGAATCGGGAAGGAAAATATACCCGGCATCAATCCAGAAATTAACATTCGGGTCATACACTCCGTCAATAACGGGTGTTATGTGGCGTCTGGGCTGGCGGATGGGTTTTCCTATAATGGATGCCAAAGGAACGTCCAGGTGTTTGGGCGAAGGCTTATCGAGGGCATTATATACATTTTTTAAATGCGCCCTGAATAAAAAATCAAAAATATGGTCGTTTGAAGATTCATTTGGCTCTCCGTACCACCACAGCCAATCTGAACCTTCCGCCACAAATATTTCTTCTTTTGCGGCATCTATTTTTTTCCGTGCTTCAAGTTTTTCTTTATCGGTTTTTGCACTATCCGATAATTCTTTTGAATATTTGAATAAATCATTTCTTGTTTTATCAAGATAAATCCATGCCAGATTTTTGGTAGGCTCTCCTATCCACAAATCAAAATTTCTGTTTATCCAGCTTCCCGAAGCAATATTATCCAATTTTTCGGGTTTTGCTTTCTGGATAAAATCACTGACAAGAACGGTTTGAAGAGTATCATCGTTTTCAATCAATTCATATAAAGTATCCAAAAACTCGTTGCCGTCGTTTTGATAGCTTTCCCAGCAATTTTCCCCGTCCATTGCAACGGTCAAAAGATGATCTTCTTTCGGGGAAAACTGCAGTTTGCTTTGCACGGTTTTTATTTTTTCGTAAAAATCATTTGCGGCAACTTTTCCGTCATAATTTCCGTATCCGAAACCGACAAGGTTTGAGAAAAATGAATCGGCAAACAAAACATTAACCTTATTGTTTCTTGAATTGAATTTATAATGAACGCAAAGGTCAAAAGGCGCTTCCAGATTCCCTTCAAAATCTCTTGCAAATTCTCTTCCCAAAGTATTTGCAAGAATGCCTTCGTCTGTTACGGTCCAGCTTACATTTAGTTCATTCAACATCTCGACGCTTGCCATACTTATGCAATGCTCCGGAAGCCAAATCCCTTTGGGGCGGCGTCCGAATACTTTTTCAAAATAATCAAGCGCTTTTTTGGTTTGTTCTTTGGCGTCTTGTGCAAATAACGGTGATTTATCGGGAAGATTTTCATTGTATGAACATTTTGCTTCATTTATATCAAGAAGCAAGGGGATAATCGGGTGATAATAAGGGCTTGTTGAAATTTCAATCCTGCCTTCATCCTGAAATTTTTTATAATACGGAATAATTTTTCTTATTATATCCGATTGTATTTCATAAATTCTTTTCCTGTCTTCATAAGTATAATTTTTTTGTTTTTCGGATAAATATTTTAATTCCGGATACATAAGATAAAATTTGGCGTCTATCCAGCATAAGGTATAATTTGCGACAATATCAAAATATTCCTGATTGGTAAAATCGTTTATTGAAATATCTTCTTTTGAATATCTTTTGTTATACAGTTCGGCATAATATTCCCTCTGCATAATCATTGTCGAATAATTAACATCAAAAAAATACTGCAGGATAAAATTTTTATCCATTTCGGTTAATTTATTGTCTTTGCAGATTAAAAGTTTTGAATGCAGGTCATCGGTGCCTTGCACGTATCTTTCGATTGAATTTAACAGGGTGGCGGATATATTAAAATTTAATTTAATTTTTTTGTGGTCCTCACACCTTAGAAGCATATCGAGATAATCTTTTGTGGCATGAAGCCTTACCCAGGGCATAACAAAATCATCCGTAAAATTTTCCTGATATACGGGCTGATGAAAATGCCAGATAAAAGCTATGTTTAACCTTTTCGTCACCAATACTTCCTTTTCAAAAAGATTATATCATTTTTCCTCTGTTTTGTGAAATAATAAACGCTATTCTTCAAAATAACCGGGGTTAATTGCAAGCCAGGTGTATGAATCTTCCTTAACGGGCATTTCGGTTACGTATAATCCGCCGTATTTGCCTTTCTGGGCATATATGGAGCCCGTGTCGGATAATTCTCTCACTGCTCTTTTGACGGTAGTAACACTCACATTCAGCATTGAAGCAAATTCTTTCATTGAAGGAATTTTATCGCCCGCTTCGTGGTTTTTTATAATATAGTTCGTAATATTCTCAAGAACATTTTCCCATTTGTATTTATAAGAATTTTTGATTTCTTTTCTGTTTTTGGGATTTGACATAAACATTGATTTTTCGTTTTTTATGTCTTTAATGTCGGTATTTAAGAAAATTGACCCGTATGAACCTCTTCTTGATAAAATAAATTTATCTTTGTTTAATTCTTTCATTGAAGAATTTATTGTTCGTATACTTACGTTAAACATTTTTGCAAAAAATTCGTTAGAGGGGATTTTATCTCCGGTTTTAAAGTTTTCCTGTATATATTTTTTTATTTTGTCTTTTAAAATTTTTGAAAGCGTTTTTGATTTAACTTCCTGTAATAAAGATTTTTCTTTCTCATCGGAATAAATTTTTGAATTCAGTATATAGACGTTTTCTTTTTTATGTTTTTCTCTTTTTAAAATTCCTCTTTGCACCAGTTCGTTTATTGCAAGCCTCAATGTATTTGTTGAAGTTTTAATCTCTCCCGCAAGTTCCGATATGGAAGGAATTATTTCGTTTTCATCATATTTATGGTTAATCAGATATCTTTTTATTTCGATAAGAGCTTTATCTTTTTTGGAAAACATCTTCAATTCATCGTTTTTTATATCGGGATTTTTTATCATTGTTCCGATACATTGTTTTGATATAAAATATCCTTCGTCTTCTAAATATCTTATTGCATTTTGAATTGTGCCGGTTGAAACTTTTAAGTATCTTGCAAAATCTTTTTTCGAGGGAATTAAATCTCCGAAATCTCCTTTTTTATTCAAAAGAACATTTTCTCTCCACTTTAACAGCCAAAGATATACGGTTTTTTCTTTATTTTGCTCTTTTGTATATTCAAAAGGCATAATTAAGGTTTCAGAAAGAGAAATTTTTTTCATAAAATTAATTTCTTTTTACTATTCTTTGCAAATATTCGCCGTAACCGTTTTTGTAATTTTTAGACAGTTCTTTTAAATTATCTTTTGAAATATAGCCCATTCTGTATGCAACTTCTTCAACGCAGGCTATTTTCATGCCCGTATTAATCTCCATTGATTGAACAAAATTGCTTGCCTGCAACAAACTTTCAAACGTTCCCGTATCAAGCCAGGCAAAGCCTCTGCCTAAAATTTCTACTTTTAATTTGTTTTCGTTTAAATATATTTTGTTTAAATCCGTTATTTCAAGTTCGCCTCTGTCTGAAGGTTTCAGGCTTTTTGCATATTTAACGGCATTATTATCATAAAAATATAATCCCGTTACCGCAAAATCGGATTTTGGGTTTTTCGGTTTTTCTTCAATTGAAACAGCTTTTCCTTTATTGTCAAATTCGACAACGCCGAATCTTTCGGGGTCTTTAACACGGTATCCGAAAATTGTCGCTCCGTTTGTTCTGAGACCCGTCATTTTAAGCATTGTGGAAAAACCGAACCCGTGGAATATATTGTCGCCCAAAATCAAAGCAACGGGGTCATCTCCTATGAATTCTTCGCCTATAATAAAACTTTCCGCTATTCCTTTGGGTATTTCCTGAATTGCATAAGAAAATTTAATACCTAATTGGCTGCCGTCTCCCAAAACTCTTTTAAAGTTATCCGTATCTTTGGGGTTTGTGATTATCAAAATATCTTTAATCCCCGCAAGCATTAAAGTTGTAATAGGATAATATATCATCGGCTTGTCGTAGACCGGCAAAAGTATTTTTGATATGGGAAGGCTTGCGGGATACAATCTTGTACCCGAGCCTGCGGCAAGAATTATACCTTTCATTATTTATTTTCCCTGTCGGCTTTTAATTTTTCCCTTACCTTTTGTTCGATTTCCTTTAATATATCGGGGTTTTCGGCTAAGAAATCTTTTGATTTATCTCTGCCCTGCCCCAATTTTTCATCATTATAACTAAACCACGCACCCGCTTTTTTCACGATATCCATATTAACCGCAACATCTAAGATATTACCCAGAGCGCAGATGCCTTTTCCGTATACTATATCGAATTCTGCGGTTCTGAAAGGAGGCGCAACTTTATTTTTTGCAACTTTTACCCTGACGCGGTTTCCTATATCTTCGCCGTCTTTATTTTTAACGGAATCAAATCTTCTGATATCAAGCCTTACGGATGCATAATATTTTAATGCGTTGCCGCCCGTTGTGGTTTCGGGGTTACCGTACATAACACCGATTTTTTGTCTCAGCTGGTTGATAAAAATAACGGTTGTATTTGTCTTGCCCACTATTGCGGTTAATTTTCTTAAGGCTTTGCTCATCAATCTTGCCTGAAGCCCCATTTGCTGTTCATCCATTGCTTTTTCAATTTCGGCTTTCGGAACAAGCGCCGCAACAGAGTCTATAACGATAACATCAATCGCACCCGAGCGCACCAATTCTTCCGCTATCTCCAATGCCTGTTCTCCGGTATCGGGCTGGGATATTAATAATTCTTCAACATTGACGCCCAAATTTTTGGCATATTCAGGGTCAAGCGCATGTTCTGCGTCAATAAATGCGGCAATTCCGCCTCTTTTTTGAGCTTCCGCTACTATATGCTGAGCTAAAGTCGTTTTACCCGAAGATTCGGGGCCGTAAATTTCGATTATTCTTCCTCTGGGTACTCCGCCGACGCCGAGCGCTATATCAAGCGCAAGAGCACCTGTCGGAATGCAGTCTACCTGCACCGAAGGGCGGTCTCCCAATTTCATAATGGAACCTTTTCCGAAATCTTTTTCAATTTTATCAAGCGCCATTTTTAAGGCTTTATCTTTGCCTGCTTTTATATCGTCAACAGGTGTGGTTTTTGTTTCAACCGGCATTATTCTCTCCTCTATACACAAACTTAAAAACATTATATAATAAACTTTATGAAAACCATAATGCTTAACAATTTTGAAATAGGGGGCTCTAAGCTTACGATAATGGCAGGGCCATGTGCCATCGAGTCAAAAGAAATTTGTTTTGAAGTATGCGAAAAATTAAAAGAAATAACTTCAAAACTCGATATAAATTATATTTTTAAAGCTTCGTTCGATAAAGCAAACCGCTCGAGTTTAAATTCATACAGAGGGCTTGGAATTGAAAAAGGTCTGGAAATTTTAAAAGAAACAAAAGAAAAATATAATGTCCCCGTTGTAACGGATATCCATGAACCTTATCAGGCGGAAATGGCGGCAAATGTGGCGGATGTTATCCAGATTCCCGCATTTTTATGCCGACAGACGGATTTAATCGTAGCTGCAGCCAAAACAGGTAAAATTATCAACATAAAAAAGGGGCAGTTTTTATCACCGTATCAAATGAAATCCATCGCAAAAAAAGTTCTGGATTCGGGGAATGATAAAATATTGTTAACGGACAGAGGCGCAAGCTTCGGTTATAATAACCTTGTATCGGATATGAGGGGCATTAAAATTATGCAGGATTTGGGATATCCGGTTATATTCGATGCAACGCATTCGGTTCAAATCCCAGGCGGCAAAGGAACATCTTCGGGCGGAGAAAAACAATTTGTTCCTATCTTGGCTAAAGCCGCAACAGCAGCGGGTGCAGACGGTCTTTTCTTTGAAATTCATCCTGACCCGAAATGTGCGCTTTGCGACGGAGACAATATGCTGAAATTAAATGAAGTTGAAGATTTATTTTATACATTAAATGAAATTTTTAAAATCGTCAGAAAATAAGGATTGTTTAGATAAAATGTTGGATTTAAACGCAAATTACGAAATACTTTCTTATTCGACGGGCGACACAAAAGCCGGCACTAAAATGGGCAAAATGCAATTAAAAAATTTAACCGATGATAGCATTTTAAATTGCGTCCTTTGGGAAGAAGCTCTAAACCGCCTTGATGCTAAAATTTTTAAAACGGGAAATATAGTAAAAATTATAACCGCAAGCTACAATGAAAGATTTAACAATTGCCTTGTAAATAATCTTCAATTGCTGGTTGAGGCAAAATCGGGAATCGATGAAAAAGAAGCAAAAGAACTTTATGATTTTATAATTAAAACAATTGATGATTTCAAAGATAATGATTTGAAAACATTCGTTAAGTCGACAATTGAAAAAAATAAAGAACAATTTATGATATCGCCTGCCGCTAAAGTTATGCATCATAACTATTTGGGAGGTTTATTGGTTCATATATCCGAATGTATCAAATTTGCTCAGAATATTTATCCTCTTTTATTTAAACCGATTGATAAAGATATTCTTTTATCGGCATGCATTCTTCATGATATAGGTAAAATTTTTGAATATACGATAGATAAAGAAACGGGTTTTGTTGATTATTCGCCCGAATTTAAAAAAGACTGGCTTTCGCATTCTCAATACGGTTTTTCATTATGCATGGCAAATAACCAGCCTCAAATTGCAAAAATGATAGCCGCACACCACGGAAGAACCGATTGGGGGGCAATGATAGATTTAGGAGAAAAGGATTTAGAGAACTATTATTATATAGTTCATCATATTGATGACCTTTCCGCCAAATTCGGCAGAATAAGCGTCAATGATTTATAAGGAGGAAAAATGAAAAAAATTCTTGCGGTATTTTCAATTTTATTTGCATTGTTTTTAATGACAAATAGCCTTGAAGCAAACGCATATCAAATTCAGGCGGACGTTACGACAAAAAGAATTCCCGCAGGAACAAAGCTTGAGCTTGAAATGGCAAATTCGGTGTTATCCGAAAGCTTAAACCCCGGCGATATGTTCAGCGCATATTTAACAAGAGACGTAAGAACCGTAAGCACGATGATACTCCCGAGAGGCACGATAGTAAGAGGCAACGTTGCAAAAGTCGAAGATTCAAAACGTCTTTATCGTTCCGCTATATTGTATCTTAATTTTGACCATGTTGTCGCTCCGAACGGGCAGCAATTGCCGATTAAAGCCGGTCTTTGCGAAGACTTTAACCTGACCGATAACGGCGGAATTAAAGGCGGAGGGAATTACGGTACAAAAATTAAGAAAAACTGGTCTAAATCGGGTTCCATTATCAAAAAATCTACAAAATGGGGCATAACATCCGGTGAAGACCTCTTTACGGGCGGAAAATATCTTGTAACACCCTTTGCCGCAATCGGAGGAACAATTGCGGGCGCAGGATACTTTGTGGGTGTCAGCGTTGCGGATCTGTTTAAAAAAGGCAACGATGTTTACATTCAAAAAGGACAGGTGTTTAATATATTATTGTTAGAACCTTTGGATGTACCCGTCAGTGAATAATACTCTGAATGAAATAAAAGAAATATTAACAAAAAGGAACATTAAGCTCTCCTGCGCGGAATCCTGCACCGGGGGGCTTATAAGTTCTTATTTAACGGATGTTGACGGCGCTTCAAAATTTATTGAAATTAATTTTGTAACTTATGCAATTGAAGCAAAAATGAGATTTTTACAAGTTCCCGTTAAGATAATCGAAGATTTCGGGGTCGTATCAAAAGAAACCGCATATTTTATGGCAAAAGGACTTTTAAAATATTCGGGCATTTCAATTTCAACAACGGGATATCTGGGCCCTGAAGGCGGCGATGAGATTAACCCGATAGGAACGGTGTATTTCGGCTTTGCATACAAAGACAAAATAAAAGTAACAAAATATATATCGAATAAAACATCAAGAAAAGAAATCAAAGTCGATATGACGGAATTTATTCTGAAAGAATTTTTAACTTTTTTAAAAGAGCTTTTCGGATAACAGCATTCCCGCTTCAAAATTCAACAGCTGGCTTTGATAATTTTTATTGTTCATTATTTGTTCGACATAATCTTTTGTTTTTTTATAATGCGATAAAATGTTGTCTGCAATAATAACGCCGCCTTTATTCAATAAGGGTTCAAAAGAATTATAATATTGAATATATTCCGCTTTGTTTGCGTCAATAAAAATAAAATCAAATCTTAATTTATCTTCTTTTTTCATATCGGCTAAAATTTCGATTGCATCGCCCACAACTGGGGTAATAATGTCATCTACGCCCGTTTTTTTAAAATTTTCCCTCGCAAGAGCCATGCGTTTTTCCCAGTATTCAATCGTAATCAGCCTGCCTCCGGTTTCTTTGAGCGCCTTTGCAATCCAAATTGCGCTGTAGCCGTTTGAAGTTCCGATTTCAAGCGCCGATTTTGCATTTATCATTTTAACCGTTAAATTGAGAAAATTTGCGCTTTTTCTGTCTACATTCCAAAAATCCTGTATTGTTTTTTCAAGCTCTAAAAGTATATCTGTTGTTTTATCATCAAAAATTTTGTTTAATTTATCCTGATAAATAACTTCGTTTTCATTAAGAGCCTCTTTAAATTTCATCTAAATTGCCTCTTTATCGGAATCGTCGGGAGTTGTTTCTTCATTTTGAACATCAACGGCCGGAGTTTCCGCATTAAATTTAACGGGCGGCTTTTTATCCACAATAACAATGTCCGCAACATCAATATCGGCTTTTGCCCTTTTTTCCAATTTGGCATGGATTAAATCTATTATAATCATTTTTTTGGTGTTAATTCCCGTTACGACCGCATTATCTTTATTTGGAATCAGAGTCATTTTTGAATAAAATCCGTCAGAATTTAAAGCAATAGGTTCAAGCATTGAATCCGTTTCAAAATCATAAACGTTTATAATGCCGTCTTTAGAGCATAAAATAAATGCTTTGTTATCATATATTAAAGCGTCCGTGGGTTTTTCCGCCAAATCAAGCTCGCTTATCAATTCAACGGGTTCAACCGCTTCAATTGCTTCTTCCGTTTCTTTTACGGGTTCAAAACCGTTCACTTTATATATATAAGCTTTATTTAAGGTTCTTGAAACGGCAACAATTCTGTTATCGCCGATTAAAAGACGGGATAAATTCTTAACGTTCGCAATTTTTTTAATCGGATAATTATCCTGACTTAAATCCATTATATAAAGATTTTCATTGCTTTTATCGTTAAAAACAAGCATTTTATCTTTGCCCGACACCGATATTTTATTCGGGGTGCGGTCTAATTTTATTGTTTTAATTAAAGTGGCGGAATTAAGATCTACAAGATAAATTGAATTTGCCTTTGCACTTGTAACGTATGCAATTTGTGTTGTCGTATCAATATCGGCGTCAGACGGGATATTTTCAAAATCAATTCTGGTTAAAATTCTTTCATTGATCAAATCGACAACTTCTGCGGTTTTGCTTCCGAAATACATGGTAAGTGCGAATTTTGTTAAGGGCGAAGCGATTATTTTTGAAGGAAGCCCCGATAATTTTATTTCATAAAGGGGTTCTTTTCCGCCTCTGTCATATACAAGAACAAATTTTGTTTTTTTGTTTGCAATAAATGTCTTTGTTTCGCTTAATTGCGCAATCGGAACAATATCGCTGTCGGAATTTTCTTCTTCATCTCCCAAAGTGGCATCCGATGTTGTAATCAAAAGGTTATCGCCCCTGTTTGGAATAACAAGGTCGCCCATTATGAGTTTTAAACTTTCGGGCACCTTTAATCCCGTAGGAACAAGCATATCCTGAGGCATTACGCCTAATTTAACCTCCTGGGGAAGGTCTTCTTTTTTGGTAATGGTATAGTTACCTTTTGAATCTTTAAATATTTTTAAAAGTGCAAAATTATTGTTGAATACTACAACTTCGGGTTTTTGTTTCAGAGTTTGTTTATTCGGATAAGTATAATTTATCGTAAGACTTTCGACATCGTTTCTCTGTGCGGGATACAGGGGCACATACATCGTGTTTTCATCCAAAACAATGACGCTGTCAAACCTCTGCGTTGCTCTCGGCAATTCCCGTTTAATATAATCCCAGACGTTTTCCGGCAGTCTGGATGCTTGAGCATCGGGAATAAATACCATCATTAAAGCAAGAATTATAAGCGCTTTTAATCTCATCGTTACCTCTAAATTATTTAAACACGGTTTTTACTTTATCCATTATACCGTTTTTTTTATCATTTTCACTTTTTTTGCTTAATTCAAAAAGTTCTCTGTATAATTTTTCCTCTTCTTTTGAAAGTTTTTTGGGCGTGTTTATTTTTATCGTAACATAGTGGTTGCCCCTTTGTCCTTCCCTGCCTAAATATGGTACACCTTTACCTTTTATTAAAAGTTTTTCCATGTTTTCAATGCCTGCAGGGATATGAATTTTTTCTTCGCCGTCAATTGTTTTTATAACGACTTCATCCCCCAAAACCGCCTGTGGCATTGAAATTTCAAGAACGGTATGAATATCGACACCGTCTCTTATAAATTCTTTTGATTCTTTAACATATAAAACAATGTATAAATCTCCCGCTTTGCCGCCGTTTTTACCGGCATCGCCTTCGTTTGCAAGACGAATTCTTGAACCGGAATCAACGCCTTTGGGGATTTTTATTTTAACTTTTTTCTCTTTTTGAACGGCGCCTCTTCCTTTGCAGGTTTTGCAATATGAAGAAGGGTCAATTCCCGTTCCCTGACAAGCAGGACATGTGGTAACGGAGGTAAAATTACCCAAAATGGTTCTTGTATTTTGCTGGATTCTTCCCATGCCGTTGCATGTTTTACAGGTTGTTTCTTTTGCGTTTTTATCTCTGCCCGTGCCGTTGCATGATTCACACGGTTCAAGATGATTGATTTTAATTTCTTTTTCTACTCCGAAAACCGCTTCCATAAAATCAATTTGAATATCCATTCTTAAATCCGAACCGCGCGCCGGCGCATTAGGATCCTGTCTTGTTGAATATCCGCCCATAGAACCGCCGAAAAATGCTTCAAAAATATCGTTTATGCCGCCAAATCCGAAATCGAAAGGTCCCTGACCGTATCCGGCATCTTTCAGACCGTCTTCACCGTATCTGTCGTATAACTGGCGCTTTTCATCATCGCTTAACGTTTCGTAAGCTTTCCCGAGTTCTTTAAATCTCTCTTCGGCATCGGGGGCTTTGTTTACATCAGGGTGCAATTGCCTCGCTTTTTTTCTGAAAGCCGATTTTATCTCTTCCTTTGTTGCGCTTTTTTCCACCCCTAATATTTCATAATAATCCATTATTGTTTTTCCTCGGTATTTTCGGCTTCGGCTTCGGTTGCAACGTTTACCATAACCGGTCTTAAGACTCTGTCATGGAGCATATACCCTGTCTGCAATTCATCTATAATCGTGTGCGGCGGGTAATCTTTGCTCGGTGTCTGCATAACGGCTTCGTGGATATTGGGGTCAAATTCCGTTCCTTTTGCTTCGATTTTTTTCAAACCTATTTTGTCTAAAACGTCGCCTAACTGTTTTATGCAAACTTCGTAGCTTTCTTTAACCGTATTTATATCTTCAAGTTTTTCTATTGATTTTTTTGCCCTTTCAAAAGTATCAAGAACGGGAATTATTTTTTTTAACGTATCTTCGGCGCCGTATTTGATAAGGTTTTCTCTCTCCTGCATCTGGCGCTTTCTGTAGTTATCGAAATCGGCGGCAAGCCTCAAATATTTATTATTAATGTCTTCAATCTCGGCTTTCAGCTCATCTTCTTTGGATTTAATTTCTGTTTCTTCGGAATTGTTTTCTTTATCTTTCGATTCTTCTTTGTTTTCGTCAGATTCTTCGTTTTTAAACGGATTTAAATTTTCTTCTTTTTTGTCATTGTTAAACATTAGCTTATCTTTCCCTGTTTTAAATACTTTTCGGCAATACTAACATTATAAAGTATGAAGATAATATGTCCATTTAAATTAATCTTTTATTAATATTTTGAGGTTTTGATTTTTGTAAACTTTTGTTACAAATTACGCTTTTTTCCTTAAGATTTATGCATATTAAGCCGTAAAAGATAATGTAAAGAACTAAAGGAGAATGAGTCCGATGGGATTTGCAGCAAGCCAGGCAAGATTTTTACAATTGACGGCAAGATTATCAGACAATGAATATGAAGCTCAGCAAATATCGCAGGAACGTGTTGCTCTGTTAAACCAGATGGCGTTATATGCGGATGAATACGATGCGGCAACAAACAATCAGGTAATGGTTGCGAACGTATTTGAAAATAACGGTGAAAATCAGGCTGAAGTTGTTCTTTCATACAGCGTTATAACAAATGATATGTTAAACGGCGGTCTCGGTATGAACCTCATAACTTCAAGTGGCAAAATTGTCGTGCCTTCTCAGGATGAGATGTTAAAACAAATCGAAAATTCAAACGGCGAACTTACAACGGATGATTTCTATGTCTTTGAAGACGTGGTAGACACAAGCATATTGCAGAAAAATATTGAAGAAGGAAACTTCTACATAACCGCAGGTAAAAGCGAAACCACGGGCGAATGGGACAAAAAGACTCTCGGACAATTAAACAGCGTCAGAACGACATACGATAAAGAAGATGATGCAGCGGCAAAATCAACATATGATACAAGAATGAATAAAGCGGAAGCAACGGATGCAATGCTTGAAATGAGGCTGAAGCAGGTAGAAACCGAACATACGGCGCTTGAAACCGAAATGGATTCCGTACAAAAAGTTGTTGATGATAACGTTGAAGGAAGCTTTAAAACATTCGGCTAAAAAGTTTATAAATATTGAAAAAAAGGCGGAAAGAATCCTCTATTTCCGCCTTTGTGTTTCTTATATTTTTTATACAATCGGTTTTGAATCTTTTGTGAATTCGTTAATTGATTTTGTTGCGGTTCTGACCGTATTAATACAATCGTTTCCGCCGACG
>DVJH01000162.1 GCA_018710795.1 Candidatus Galligastranaerophilus gallistercoris
TAAACTTTTATTGGGATATATTCATTTTGAATTAAACAAAAAAACCATGACGCGCGTTGCCATGCATTTAAGAAACTGCCCCGTGTGCATGGAAAAATACACAAAAATTCAAAAAAGAAAAAAAGAATTAAAGCAAAAAATGAGAAAAATTGAAAACCGGCTCAGGATGGAGATGGAAATATCCGAATACATAGACAATGAAGCCGGAGAAGATTTAATCTTCAATGTTGAAGGAATGCTTCTTTGTGATGAAGAATACAAAAGAACCCTAATTGAAAATGAAGAAATAAAAAGAATACTAAAAAACGGACTTATACAAATAACGGAATCAAAAAAGCCTGATAATACGATAAAAATAATAGCTAAAATGAAAGCTGAAAACAGAAAAAAGAAGAAATTATCGGAAAATATTACTCGGCTTTTTGCACCTCTACGCCATGTGTTTGCAAAATTTGTATAAAATTGTTGGCAGCCTGACGCTGGATATCTCTCGGAACTACTCTTAAAAGTTCAATAGTCAAAGATAAAACGGGGTCGTGGTCATACCAGCGGTTGCCTTTTATCATAGGTTTTACGATTGAATAAAAACGGTCAATCGCATCTTTTGAAACTCTTTCTTCAACTTTTTTCAAAAAAATCTCCGCCTGGCTTTTAAGCTCGTCCGGATATTCTCTTAAAAGTTCCACAACCTGTAAAAGCAGCGGATCATAATCGTACCATCTTTTATATTGTTTTTCTTCCTTCTGCATACTACCCCTTTAATTTGATTGGCTGAGTTGTATCTTGAACATTGAATTCGTCAGTCGGGAAATCGACGGGAACTCTGATTATATTCGCCCCCAAGCCCCTCAGTTTTGCCGTAAATTTTTCATAACCTCTGTCGATATGATGAAGCGCTTTTACGACAGATTCACCCTTGGCGGACAATGCGGCAACAACGAGAGCCGCACCCGCTCTTAAATCGGTACACATTACTTCCGTGCCGACAAGATAATCCACACCTTTTATAATTGCATGGTTATTGCTTTGACGAATATTTGCGCCCATTCTCCAGAGCTCGTTTATGTGCATAAATCTGTTTTCATACAAACTTTCCGTTACAACCGAAATGCCGTTTGCGGTCGATAAAAGGGTCATGGCAAGCGCCTGAAGATCTGTCGGAAACCCGGGATAGGGCTGTGTTATAAAATTCATGGCTTCCAATCTGCCGTTATTTGAAACCTCCATAACATGAGGCTCAACAAGTCTTATATTGGCGCCCATTTCAAGCAATTTACCCGTAAAAATCGTGAGGTGATTGGGGTAAATGTTTTTTATGTACGCATGTCCTTTTGTTGCAATAACGGCGGACATATAAGTGCCGGCTTCAATTCTGTCGGGAATTGTCGTGTGTTCAACCCCGTGAAGCTCACTTTGGCTGACACCGGTAATAATTATCTGGTTTGTGCCCGCACCTTCGATTTTTGCACCCATTGTATTTAAAAAGTTTGCAAGGTCGACAATTTCAGGCTCTTGAGCCGCATTTTGAATAACCGTGGTGCCTTTTGCAAGAACCGCAGCCATCATTATGTTTTCGGTTGCACCCACAGACGGAATATCAAAACAAATATCTGCGCCTTTTAATTCTTTTGCAACGGCATAAACGTATCCGTCTTTAATGTCGCACTGGCAGCCCATTGCCTGCAGACCTTTAATATGAAAGTTAACCCTTCTCTCGCCTATTCTGCAGCCGCCCGGCATTGCAACGCAGGCTTCGCCCATTCTCCCGACCAATGGCCCCAGCACAACAAAACTCGCACGCATTTTAGAAACAAAAATATCCGAAGCAACAACGCTTGTTATGTTTCTCGAATCAATTGTAAGCATGCTTTTTTCTTTATCATAATCAATAACGGCCCCAAGCTCCGATAAAACATCGATCATTATTTCAACATCGGACAATTCGGGAACATTTTTTATAACACAGATATCTTTAGGCAGAAGCGAAGCCGCCATTAATTTCAAAACGGCATTTTTTGCACCCGAAATGCTGACTTCTCCGGTTAAGGGAACGCCGCTTTGAATTATTAACTTTTCCTGAGTGTTTTGCATAGTTTATATCAAACAATATTAAGGCTTACAACCGATATTTTAATACAATTACGGATTTTATAAAAGCGTTTGTTAAAAGTTTAGTACAGGTAAACTAATTAAACACTTTTTGAACTTCTTCTCTGTCATCAAAATGAATGGTCTTGTCTTTTAATATCTGGTAATCTTCATGGCCCTTACCTGCAAGTATTATAACATCTTTCGGCGTCGAGATTTTTTTCAAAAGCTCTATTGCAAGGTGCCTGTCCGGTTCGACAAAAACGGTTTTAGGATTTATGAGTTTTAATCCGGATAAAATATCCGTAATTATTTGCTGAGGGTCTTCGGAGCGGGGGTTGTCGGATGTAATAACGATTTTATCGCTCAGAGATTGTGCAATTGAACCCATCTTGGGGCGTTTTGTGGCATCTCTGTCTCCGCCGCAACCAAACATACAAATTAATTCGGCATCTTTAGGGGTTAATTCCCTTGCCGCTCTTAATATATTTTCAAGACCGTCCGGGGTGTGAGCATAATCAACAATGACCATAGGGTCAGAATGAACGATTTCAAATCTGCCCGCAACGGATTTTGTTGCTTCAAGCGCTTCTTTGGCGGATTGAAGAGTTATATTTGACATTAATGCCGTGCCTATGGCGCAAAGCGCATTATAAACACTGAACATACCGTTCAAAAGAAGTTTTATTTCAACGCATTCATTTTTGTAGCAGCATTTAAAAATAACTCCTCTTGATGTAAATTCAATATCTTTTGCAAACAGGTCGGATTCGTTTTTAATTCCGTAGGTTAAAATATTTACGCCTTCGGGGATTTTTTCAAGGAGTTTCTTTGCATATTTATCGTCCCTGTTTATAACGGCAAAAGAGCCTTTATCAAGCGATGTAAAAAGTTTGGCTTTTGCGTTAAAGTAATTTTCCATCGTAATATGAAAATCAAGATGATCCTGAGTTAAATTAGTGAATGCGGCGCCCTGAAATTTACAGTTTTTAACTCTGAATTGTTCGAGCGCATGGGATGAAACCTCCATAACAACATTTGTAATATCGGATTGCAAAATTTTTGACAGTGTCATTTGCAATTCGGGCGCCTGCGGGGTAGTATGTTTAGCTTCAAGATAATCGGAAGTTGAATTTAATTTATATCCGAGCGTTCCAATCAGAGCACATTTTTTATTTTCATGTTCAAAGATTTTTTGAATTAAGTGCGTAACCGTTGTCTTTCCGTTTGTGCCCGTTATTCCGATTAAATTAAGTGAATGGGACGGATTATGAAAAAAACATGCGGCAAGGTCGGCAATTTTTTCCTGCGTGGAATTAACAATCAATTGCGGAATTTCAATGTTCAAAGGATGTTCCGCCATAATTGCAATTGCACCTTTTTCAAATGCCATCTGGGCAAAATTGTGTCCGTCAACATGTTCTCCTTTTAGACAGACAAAAATCTCATGGCTTTTTATCGTATTTGAATTATACGAAATACCTTTTATATCAACGTTTTTAAAATTTAAGACTTCAATACAGTCAACATGTTTAATGATGTCAGACAGTTCCATACATTAACCCCTATCTATTTATATAAGAACATTTTACGCCGTAATTAAAATCAGTGGTAATAATTTATAATAATTTACAATACAAACCTGCTATTTTACGTTCTTATCAGGGTTAATATTCATAATTTTTACTATCTCCGTTGCAATATCTCTGAATACGGGACCTGCAATCGTTGAACCGTATACACCCCAACCCGAAGGAGAATCAATTACGACATATATTATAACTTTGGGATCGCTTGCGGGTAAAAAACCTACCATGCTTGTGTAATATTTGTTTGAATAGCCGATTCCGTTATCATTCGGACGTCTTGAAGTACCCGTTTTTGCGGCAACGTAATAATCGTCGAATTTTGCCTCTGTGGTTCCCTTTTCAATTGATTCGACAAGAAGCTCTTTAACGGCATTAGCGTCTTCGGATGTCATAACACGCCTTTTAACAACTCTTTGCTCGGCTTCTTCATCTGAATATTTTATAACATGCGGCGTTACCCATACACCGTCATTTGCAATAACATTCACCGCAGCAATCATCTGTATTGCGGTAACGGAAGCACCGTAGCCATAGCCCATTGAACCCTGTGTAGCATCATCCCATAAATTTGCTTTTGGAAGAAGTCCCGTTGATTCACCGGGTAAATCAATTCCCGTTTTATGCCCGAACCCGAACAGAGAAAGAGAATCGTAAAATTCTTCGGGCGTCATCATGAAAGCAACTTTAGCGCTTCCTATGTTGCTTGAATGCTGAAAAAGATAGACAAGATCAATTAATCCGGGAGCGCCTTTTTCATGAAAATCATAATTTTCGATTTCCCACCAGCCCATTTTTAACCGCCCCGGGTCATAAATTTTTGTATTTTTATTTATCTTTTTATTCATAATGGCAGATGCAATCGTGATTATTTTAAACGTAGATCCCGGGGGATAAACATCGGTCAGCGCCCAATTTTTCATCTGCAAAAGAGAATATTTTGAATAGTTATTGGGATCGTAGCCCGGGTTAGAGGCAAATGCAAGTATTTCGCCCGTTTTTGTATCCATAACTATTGCAGCACCCCTCAGAGCATCTCTTTTTTGAATCATTTGGTCAAGATATTTTTCACAAATATGCTGAATCGGAGAATCAATCGTTAATTTAAGAGTTTTACCTTTAGCGGGTTTTATAACATCTTCGGGGTCAACCGAAAAATTGTAGATAATGTCTCCGTTCGGCATTTTTTCGTATTTATAGGCTTTGTCCGTATATTTAAGATAGTCTCCCGCAATATATTCAATGCCGCCCGCCATATCCGCATCGGGGTTATAATATCCCAATACATGGGCAGCAAGAGAACCTTGAGGGTATACTCTTTTATTCTTAACTTCAAGCGAAATTTCCCTTAAATGAAGCTTTTTTATTTGTTCGGCCGTTTGTCTGTCGATTCCTTTTTTTATTAAAATAACCGAATCATCGGAAGAAAGCGTATTTATCAGGCTTGAGCGGTCAATATCAACATAAGGAAGGAGCTTATCGGCAAGTTCTTCGGGAGTATTGTCATAGTACATGGGATGAGCGTATATATTAAAAGAAGTTCTGTCGCTTGCAAGTTTTACGTCGTTTCTGTCTACTATTTCGCCTCTTAAAACAAACGGGGTTGAAGTTCTTTGCGATTTTGCACGATCTCTGTAGTTTCTGATATCAAAAACCTGAACAAGAAATAAATAAATCAAAAGCAAAATAACAAAAAAATTAAAAACAAACTGCAGACAGCCTTTTTTTGTTTCAAACTGCTTCTGGCGGTTGTTATACAATTTTATCCTCCCTCATACCGAAAATTTTAATACCCCAGAGACCAATTTATTACGGAGTCTTTGGATGAAGTGTCATAATTAACGCTCGGAAGACCTTTTGCGGGCAACTCAATCACACGTTTGGCACGCTGAAGAATATTTGTTTTGGAAACCTGAAAATCAACATTTGAAAAGGATTGAAGTTTATCCAGTTTGTTTTGCATGTCCTGATTGTCATAATTAAGGGCAATTGTTTCTTTGCTGAGTTTTTGAAGTTCAATTTCATTTACCACGACAAAATAATAGCAGACAAGGCAAACTAAAACCAAACCCGCAAGAATACAGCACAAAACCGTATTTACTCTTGAAATCAGAATTTCTTTGTATGATTTTTCTCTGACAAAATATCCGCTTATAACCGCACCCTGAATGCGCTCGGTATAGACACCCGAATAACTTGTTTTAGAATGTGATTCACTATAGGGGTTTCTTACTCTTCTGTTTAAAGAATAAGAATTATAGCGGCCGTTTTGGGCAGCATTTTTATTATTATTGTTGTTGTTAGAATTAAATCCGAAAGAACTCAATTTAAATAAACTCCAAATCGGAAACTTTTCTTGCCGCACGAAGCTTAGCACTTCTTGAAGGCGGATTTTCTTTTAATTCGTCATCCGATGCGGTAATCGGTTTTTTATTGATAAGTTCCAATATTTTACCGCCGCAAACGCACTTTGGTTGATTAAGAGGGCATCTGCACTCTTTTGAGTATTCTTTGAAAAAATGTTTTACTATTCTGTCTTCCAAAGAATGAAAGCTCAATACACTTATTATACCACCCGAGGATAATAATGTAAGCACATCTTTTAATGTATTTTCAAAATTTAACAACTCCTGATTTACTTCAATCCTTACTGCCTGAAATACACGTGTTGCGGGATGAATTCTTGATTTTATCTTTGGAGTTGATGAAACTATAAGGTCTGCTAATTGTAAAGTTGTATTAACGGGTCTTGAATTTACGATTGCTCTTGCAATGCGTTTTGAAAAACGTTCTTCGCCGTATTTTGAAAATATTTCAACAAGCTTTTTTTCATCATATGTATTGATAACATCATAAGCGCTCAATTTTTGATCTTTGTTAAAGCGCATATCAAGAGGCGAATCTTTTAAAAAACTGAAACCCCGATTTTGGGAAGTCAGCTGGTGAAAAGAAGCGCCGAGATCAAAAATAATACCTGAGATTTTATTTATGTTAAGTTCATATAGGGTTTGCTTAAGCTCGCTATAGCTTCTTTTTACGATTGTAAGATTTTTATATCCTTTAAGGCGCTCTTTTGCCGCATTTACGGCATCATCGTCAACATCAAAAGAAATAAGCCTTCCTTTAGGCGAAAGTTTTGATAAAATAAGCTCGCTGTGCCCGCCTCCGCCAAGTGTGGCATCGACATAAACGCCGTCGGGACAAGATTCAATATCGAGCATGGCAACCGTTTCATTCAGCATGACCGTATAATGGGTATAATTTTCCGTTTTAAATAAACTTGGCATAAAATTAATCCGTAAATTTATATTTTATAAGAGCAACAATTGCCATTAAACCGTCCTTGTAGGTAATTTTTTTACCCGAGGCATAATTTCTGGCGTTATAACCTATGGGGAGTTCTCTGATTTTTGCGCCTTTTTTAATAAGTTTCGCGGTAATTTCAGGCTCAATGTCAAATTTTCTTGATTTGATTTCAATACCTTCTATAAATTCACGCTTAATTGCTTTATAACAGGTTTCCATATCGGTTAATTTTGTTCCGTAGAGCAGGTTGGTTAAAGCCGTTAAAAATCTGTTTGCAACATAACTTAAAAACATAAAATTTTTAAAAGGGACGCCTAAAAATCTGGAACCGTATACAACATCGGCATCATCCCGAATAATAAGATTAATCAGTTTTATATAATCATTAGGGTCATATTCAAGGTCGGCATCTTGAATAACCACAATATCGGACATTGCGTTTTTAAACCCGATAGAAACCGCCGAACCCTTTCCGCCGTTTTTATCTTTGTATAT
>DVJH01000163.1 GCA_018710795.1 Candidatus Galligastranaerophilus gallistercoris
CCCGCATTTTTGAGTTTTTTTATTCCTTCGCCGTTCACTTTTTCATTCGGGTCTTTCATTGAAAAAACAACCCTTTTTATTTTTTTTTCAATAATTAAATCGGCGCACGGGGGAGTTTTGCCGTAATGTGAACAGGGTTCAAGATTAACATAAAGGGTGGAATCAATTAATTTTTTATCCTCTGCTTTTAAAATTGCATTTCTTTCGGCATGAAATTCGCCTATTTTTTTATGGTATCCCGTTGATATTATATTATTTTTTTTATCCGTAATGACACATCCTACCATAGGGTTCGGAAGAACGTTTAAGCCGCCTTTTTTTGCAAGCGACAGGCATTTTTTAATTTGTTCAATGTCAAATTTATTTAAATCCATTCATCTTACCCAAACTTTCAACTACCTGAATAATTGCAGGAGTTAATACAACCGCAAATGTTGCGGGCAAAAGACATAATACCAGAGGTATTGTCATTTTTGTGCTGGCTGCGCCCACAAGCGCTTCAAGTCTTTGCTTTCTTTTTGTTCTTAAGCTGTCGGCCGAAATCGAAAGGGAAGACGCTATGCTTGCACCCATTTTATCCGCCTGAATAATAACGGCAACAAAAGCCTGAATATCTTTATTTTGAACTCTTTCACTCAATCCTTTAAGAGCGTCTTGTTTTGAAACGCCGGATAACATATCTTTTGCAATTCTGTGAAATTCTCCGCCCACTTCGGGAGAAAAATACGTAAATTCTCTGCCGACTCTTTCTATTGCGCTGTCTATGCCGAGACCCGCCTCAACGCAAACGCAAAGAAGGTCGATTGCATCGGGAAAAAATTTATCAAACGCTTTTTCTTTTTTTACTATTCTTCTTTTTAAATTCCAGATAGGACCCAAATATCCGATTAACCCCGGCATACAAACAAATATCGTGCCGACTAAAAGCTGGCTTAAACCGTCATGGATTAAAGGAAGAAGTATAAAACACAAAATAATCCCTAAACCTATTGCAATTATAAGCCTCAGCATTCTTCTGTTTTCAAAATCCATTATATCGTTTTCGTTTGCGGGTAAACCCAGTCTTACAAAAAGCTGTTTTGTGGTATTTTGATTTTTGTTGCTTTTCATATTTGCAACGGTAACGGGTTTTATAATTTCTAATAAATCGTCAAATATATTTTTTCTTTTTACGACAGAGTGCCCCTTTTTTAATCTTTCAAGAAGATAGTTGCCGTCCTGTCTGTTCAGAATATAGGCAATGCCGCCTATCATTGAGGCTATAACTATACAAAGACCGAGTTTTATAAAAAATTCTATATTCATAAACTAAATTTCTATATCCGTAATTTTATTTATTGCAATATAACCTATTATCATAAGTAAAATTGAAACACCGAGCGATATTTGACCCCACTGATGTTTAAATAACAATTCCATATATTCGGGTGCCATAAAAAACAGTGCGGTTGCAACCGCAGGCGGAACCAGAGAAACAATAACGCCGGATAACCTTGCCTGTGCCGTTTGCGCCTTTAATTGCCCTATCATTTTAAAGCGTTCTCTTATTGTATTTGCAAGAATTTCAAGAAGTTTAATCAGGTTTCCGCCTATTTCTCTTTGAAGAATAACAACCGTTGTAAAAAATCTTAAGTCTATTGACCCGGGAACCGTTCTTTGAAGAGAGCGCATTGCATCTTTTGTATCAATCCCGAGAGCCACTTCATCCGTTAAAATTTTAAAAACTTTACTTATGGGATTGGGCATTTCATTTACGATAACTTCAAAAGCACTGAATAACGAATGCCCCGCTCTCAGCGCATTACATAATAAATCAAGCGCATCGGGCAACTGCTGTGTAAATGTTGTTGTTCTTTTTTTAATTAAATGCTTTGTATAAAGCAATGGTGCCAGAGAAAAAACAGGGATAAATATCGCCCATGCCGGATAAATAAAAACCGCGGGCAAAGCTGGGATTATCCCCAAAACCATACTTACTATAAAAAACGTATCAACCTGAAGCGGAATATCCGCCTGCTCAAGCAATGATTTTACTTTGTCGGCTACTTTTATATTTTTAAAGATTTTGGATAAAAATTTAAAGCGGAAATTACTTTTTACCATTGCAAAATTATTGTTGGAAGGTGTTGCGGCTTTAAATTCATGGTTTTTAACGGCAATCAGCCTTTGAATAATCTCTTTTTCATCGACATGAAAATAAAAACATATATGCAATGCGCAATAATATGTTGCAACGGTGCAGGCAATACATATTATAAGTTTAATTATCAGATCTTCCATCTTTATGCAGCCTTCTTAATATGTCGCCCTCTTGATTTTTTCTGATATTATCCCTTATGGAATTATTTTGAATTTTTTCAGGCGGAGGAGTTTGAATTTGATACGAACTTTGAGCCGACTGTCTTATATTATCGTTGGAATTTGTTTTTACGATATAAGAGTGTTTATAGTTTGCATCAAATATTTTGCCGTTAATTTCAATTCCCATACGTTCGATTTTTTTCATAAATTCGGGTCTTACACCGCTTGAAACATGGGTTCCTATAACCATATTATCGCTTATACCGGTTTGTTTCCAAACAAAAATATCCTGCATTGTAATTACATTTTCTTCCATACCGGTAATTTCCGATATTCTGGTTACTTTTCTTGAACCGTCCTGAAGTCTTGATGCCTGAACAATAATATTAATTGCGGATGAAATTTGCTGTCTTATATTTTTGGAAGGCAGGTCAACCCCTGCGTATAAAACCATGGTTTCCAATCTCGCAAGAGCGTCTCTCGGGGAGTTTGCGTGGAGTGTTGTTAAAGAGCCGTCATGGCCCGTGTTCATGGCTTGAAGCATATCAAGAGTTTCGGCGCCGCGGCATTCACCGATTACTATACGATCGGGGCGCATACGAAGTGCGTTTATAACCAAATCTCTTGTTGTGATTTCTCCTTCGCCTTCAATGTTTTTCGGTCTTGTTTCAAGTCTTACCACATGGTCTTGTTTTAAACTCAATTCAGCCGAATCTTCAATTGTAATAATTCTTTCTCCTGCGGGAATTCTTGCCGATAAACTGTTTAAAAGCGTTGTTTTACCTGCGCCGGTACCGCCGGAGATAATGATGTTACATCTTGCTCTGACGGCTGCCTGCAACACATCCGCCATTTCTTTGCTCATAGAACCCCATCTTAAAAGCGCTTCAATTGTTCCGGCATCTTTTTTAAAACGCCTGATTGATAAAGAAGGACCGTCTATCGCAAGGGGAGGAATAATTGCGTTGACACGGGAGCCGTCCGGAAGTCTGGCGTCTACCATCGGAGATTTTTCATCTATTCTTCTTCCGACTTTTGATACTATGCGTTCGATAATGTTTTTCAAATGGTCGTTATCTTTAAATACGACCGATGTTTTATATAGTTTTCCGTTTTTTTCTATATATACGCTTTTTGCACCGTTAACGAGAATATCGCTTATGCCTGGGTCCTCTAAAAGAGGGTCCAGCGGTCCGAAGCCTTTTGTATCCTGAATAATTTCTTTGATAAGGCGTTCTTTTTCGGTTTTGTTGATAGGAACCTGTCTGAAATTGCTTGCGATTTGGAAATCAATAAATTGCCTTATTAAAGCTTTTTGTTCATCATCGTTAAAATTGGACCAGTTTGGAGTTGTGTTTACTTTTTCGATTAAGAGAATATGAAGCTTTTCTTTTAAATTTCTTAATTCCTCATTTAAAGGCGTAATTGAATAATTCACATACATTTGTGAATCATCTTTCGGCTGTCCGTGGTTAGAATTTAAACGGTCCTTAAGAGACAATTATTTAATCTCCTTTTTTCTTGAATAAATTTAAAAAACTAAGTCCCGTCTCTTTTTGTTTAGGCTGAGGCATGTTTTTATTGGTGTTGTACGCATAATTATCGGATACAAGTTCCGCTAATTGTCTGAAGCTTTTACAGATATTTGAATTGGGTTCGGTATCACATACAGGTATACCTTTGTTAATTGCGCTTATGATAACGTAATAATTGTTCGGGATTTTAAAGAAAACTTTATGATCCAGAACTTCTTCAACATCTTCGATTTTGATGTCGTCTTTTTCCATATATCGGTTAATAACGAGTTTTATTTTGTCTTTCGGGTATCCCAATTTTTTAAATAAATCAAAACATCTCTGGCAGTTTCTGATTGAAGGCAGGTTAATTGTGCTGACCAGAAGAATTAAATCGGAATTATCAAGTGCCGTTATTGTTTTTGAATCAAAACTTGAGGTTGTATCAATTACTATATATGAAAAAACGTTTCTCAAAATGTTTATAAGCGTTGCAATATCTTCCGATGTTATAATTTCCGCCTGTTCGATATCAGGAGGATCGGCAAGAACATACAGGCTTGTTTTGTTGTATTGTTCAAGTGTTGTTAAAAGAAATGTTTCATCAATCCTGTCCAAATTATTAATAACGTAAGATGTATCAAAAGAAGGATCAAGATTTAAAAATGTGGTAACATCGCCCATTTGCATATTCAAATCAACAAGAGCCACTTTTTCTTTCGTGATATTTGCAATTTCCATTGCAAGGTTTACAGCGATTGAAGTTTTTCCGATGCCGCCTTTGTTTGAGAACGTTGTAATTACCTTACATCTTGTTGAATCGTTAATGTTGCCGAGAATTAAATCTTTTAATTTATTGACCGCCTCGGTAAAATCTTTCTCAATTAAAGGCTTGATTAAAAATTCTCTGGCGCCTGCTCTCAGTGCTTTAATTACGATATTTGAATCCATATCGTATGAAAGTACGATAATTTTGCAATTTTTAATCGATGCCGAAATTTTTGAAATTATATCAAGAGAAATGTTTGTTTTTTTTGTGATATCAACAATGATAAGAGGCGGCCTGCTTTCCTGAATATATTCCTGGGCGCTTAAAATATCGTTGAATTGGCGTATTATGTTTATATCTGCAATATTGCTTAAATAATTTACAATAAGCTCTCTTGAAGTTTGTTCAGGGTCTATTATTACCGTATCAATTTTTACCGCCATTATTATTCCTATCAGAGATTGTCTATATTAATCGAATTATCCACAATTCTCGGTGTTATAAAGATAACAAGTTCTTCGTCTTCTTTATCGTCATTGGTAACAGAGAAAAATGTCCCTATTACGGGTATATTACCAAGAATCGGAACCTGATTCCTGCTCCTTGAGGATGAATTTCTCATCAAACCTGCAATTATTAATGTCTCACCGTCCATTAATTCAACGGTGGTTTCAACTCTTCTTGTTCTGAAGCCGTAAACCGAAGCTCCGCTTGAAGTTGCAACGGTAACCGAGTTATCGACTTCGGATACTTCGGGCTTTAAATTCAATCTTATTCTTCCCGAATTTTCCATAATGGTCGGGGTAAATTTTAAAATAACACCCGTATCTTTATATTCGTATGATACGTTTCCGTATTGTCCCATTTCGGAAGGCACGGGCACCTGATTGCCCACGGAAAAACTTCCTTCTTCGCCGTTAACGGATAAAAGTTTGGGTTCGGCAAGAATTTTTATATCACCCTTTGCTTCCGATGCTTCAAAATCAACACCGAATTTTCCGGATTTAAAATATCCCAAAACAAGCCCTTCGCCCGTTTGTATCATATGAGCTTTGGAACCGTCCGCCCAGGTTGCGCCGATAGTATCGGAATCTATATGTTTGCCTGCTATAAGGTTAAGCCCCAAACTCCTTGCAAAGTTTTTGCTTGCTTCCGTTATTTTGACTTCAAGCAAAACTTGTTTTGCGGGGCTTTCCGTCATATCGGTCAATTTCATATTGTATGCCTTGGCAAGAGCGGTTATTTTTTCTTTAACCGCGGTTGAACTTAAATGACCGGTTAAAACCGCTCCGTCATCATTGAAAACAAGAGCGATATTTTCATTCGGCGCAACAAACTCGACCGCCTGAATGAAAGCATCCGCATTTTGTTGAATTACAAGATTATAAAAAACGGGTGCCGAACTGTCTTCGCTCCAAAAAATTACGCTTGTCATGCCCGGTTTTTTACCGTTTATCATGAGTTGTTTTGTTGAAATAACAACAACATCGGCAATGCTATTATCCGTTATTGAAACTCTTGAAATGCTTCTGTCAAAATTAATAACCTGCGATTTACCCACAACCCCGTATAATTTCTGGTTGTTGTCTTTAACCGCATTAACCGTTTCAAAAGTGGGAAGAGGCGTTTCCTGCGCCGTTAATTCTTCGGTTTTGACAACGGGAATTTCGCCTTCAAAGCCTGTTGAATTAATTTCTCTGAATTTAGCGCTTGCAACGGGTGCAAGTGATAAAAACATTAAAATAAATATAATTTTTTTAATCGTACTTTTCATCTAATCCTTAAAATCCACTGTTGATTTTGTGCTGCCTACAATGATTTCAACCTGTTTCATTTCAGGTTCATTTGTTTCGTTTGTTATATCTTCAATATCCGGTATTTCCGTGTTTTTAATTGTTTGAACCGGCGGAAGCGCCCTGTTTGCTTCCTGAAGTTCTTTATATTTTTGAATCGCCGCCTCTAACTCTTTCTTTTCTTTTGCATTTGCTTCATTTTTTTCCGTTTCTGCTATGTCATAAAAATTGTATTCTCCGATATCCCCGGGATTTTTCTCAAGAAAAACAAGCCCTTTTGTTTCATGAACATATTTTATAAACGGCTTAATGTTATCGTTTTTAATTTCCAGTATAAGCATTTTATTTGAGCCTTCTTTTGATGTATCAAGAATATCCAAAACTCTTACGTTTTCGATTTTCATTGAGTTTTCTCTGGTATAAAGGTCAAATTTTTTATTGCTTGCAACAAAAGAAGGAAAATCATTTTTTCTCATTAATATGGGAAATGCCCTGTAGCCTTCATCGGGAAGAAGCTTTTTCGGTTCTTCTTTTTCTTTTGCTACCAATTCTTTAACAAAAGATTTCATAACGGGTTTTCCCGCTTCTATTTTTATCATTGCATCACGCCCGACGACTTCACCCGTCGCTTTGTAGGCGCTCGGGATATTTATGGTATAGTCTTTTATTGTAACGTCTTCTTCTTTAATCAATTCCCCGACTTTAATTTCTCTTGTTGCAACGACATACTGATATTTTGGAGCTGTATTTACCGGCTTTTGCTGTTTGCTTCCGGGCAGTGCAACCGATGCGACCAGCACAAATGCAAAACAAGCGCACATTGCGGCAATTATTAAAGATTTTTTATTATTGGCTAAGCTCATTTCTCTTGGTACAACTCCACAACGGTATTGTACTATATTTTGTAAATCAAGAAAAATCGTTAAGTTGTCTTTACAATAACAAATTATTTTTCTACGTTAAAAATCACGTAGCCTATAAATACAAAATACCAGATTGCATTGAAAACAAGGGCTTTCGGGGTTAGTTTTTTATTTTTCAGTATTAAAACAAGTGTTGTTACGGCTGCGAAAATAACGGACAAAATGTTTACAATTGCAAAATTGTTAAATTTCCAATCGGTGAAAATTAAACCTATCGAGCAGCAAACCGAACATTGAAAAACAAGAGCACCGGTTATATTTGAAATCGCAAGAGTATCTTTATTGTTTTTTATCCATATTATGCTGTTTGTAATTTCAGGTAATTCGGTTGCAACCGGAGATAATATAAGGCTTATTAAAAGCGGATTAACTTTTGTAAGGTTTGAAAAATATTGAATTTCGGATACAAAGAGTTTTGAAAAAACAACAAGGAAAATTAAAGAAAGAACGGTTTGAAAAAGTATCCAAAAAAAGTTCGTTTTTAAATTTCTGTTGAAAAAAAGAATGTATAAAGGTTCTAAATTTTCTCCTTCCGTATCGGAAGCGGAATTTTTCAGGGTTCTGTAAACATAGAAAAACCAGTAACAAATTAAAAAACACCCTATTATGGTTTTAATCGAATTTGATTGAATAAATGTCGATATAATTGCGGTTAAATACCCGAAGATAAAAAATTTATAATCTCTTATAACGTTTTCATACGGAACGAAAAATTCTTCTTTTCTTTTTTTTGTAATGAAAAAATAATAAAAAAATAATCCGGAAATAAATAAAGCACATGTTGAAAGCAAAAAAGACGAACCGAGAATTGAACCGGTTCCTATATCAATTCCGTCTTTTAAATTTCCGCTTAATTTTGAACCTATTATTGCAACCAAAGGAAGAATTGTTTCGGGCAGTGCCGTTCCTATTGCGGCAAGAATTGAACCCGTGGCAGAATCCCCCAGATGCAATTTTTCTCCCAGATGCTCAATTGCATTTGTAAATAAATTGCAGGTCAGAACAATTGCAGCCAAAAAAATAAAAATAAAAACACCGTGATAAAAAATTGTCATATTTTGAATTTTTTTCAACTTGTGGGATAATTTTTCTAAGTTATGATAAATCAAATTTCAGATAAAATCAAACAGGCAAAAAAAGTTCTTCTAATCTCCCATGTTAACCCCGACGGAGACACTCTGGGGTCTGTATGCGCCATGAAATTATACATAGGGGATAAAGCCGATATTTTAATTCAAACAGAAAAAGAAAAAGGCATTCCGGATATTTATAAATTTTTACCCGAAATTACCAAAGCGAAATTTTTAGATACGGTTGAAGATATTTATGATCTGGCAATTGCTCTGGATGTCGCTTCAATCGACAGAATTATAGAAACCCCGAGAAAAATTTTTGATAAAATTGATACAATCTGTATTGACCACCATAAAACAAATAAGGGTTATGCAAAAATAAATTTGATTAAAGGCGGATATTCAAGCACGGGTGAAGTTTTATTTGATTTATTTACGGAATCGGGTATTAAAATTACTAAAGATATGGCAGATTGTCTTTATGTTGCCATTCTGACGGATACGGGGTGTTTCAGATATGAAACGGTTACAAATAAAACATTTCTTGCCGCCTCAAAACTTTTTGAAATCGGAGTCGATACATCAGATATTGCAAAAAAATGTTATGACAATAAACCCAAATCCATGGTAACTTTTCAGGCGGATATAATTTCTAATGCCAAATTTGTTTTTGATAATAAAGTCGCATATGCAATTATTACCGATGATAAAATGAAAGAATATAAAGTTAAAAACGAACACACGGAAGGAATAGCGGAAACCTTAAGAAGCATAAATACGGTTGATATATCAATCGTTCTGAAAGAAAATGAAAATAAAACAACAAAAGTAAGCCTCAGAAGCAAAACCATTGATTTAACCCCCGTTGTTGAAAAATTTAAAGGCGGCGGGCACAAGATGGCGGCAGGATGCACAATAAGAAAACCCGCAAAAATTGCGGTTGAATTAATTTTAGATGAAATAGCAAAATGTATGAACTCATAAAAGAATATCTTACAAATTTAATAGACAGTATTATAAGTGAAGATTTCGGAAATGCCGCGGCAGAAATGGCATATATGCTTGCAATAGGAATTTTTCCCTTTATGCTTTTTTTAACTGCCGTGTTCGGGTGGCTCGGGAAAAAAATATTCGTAACAAAAATTATTGCGGCACTCTCAACGGTTGCTCCCAAAGGGGTTATTGAACTGATTCAGATGGTATTAAGAGAAGTAACACTGTTTCAAAACGGCGGAACGGTTGCCATTATCGGTATTATTGTTACTTTATTTCTTGCATCAAACGCCATAGCCGTTATTATCAAAGGCCTAAACCGTGCAAATAAAGTTAAAGAAACGAGAACTTTTTTACAGACAAGACTTTTATCAATAGTAATGGTGATATTAAACGCATTTTTGCTTTTTATAAGCGTCAATTTAATTATTTTCGGTAAAGTAATCGTTAACTTTTTACAATTTTATATTCAACTGCCCGATAATATTGCGCAGATTATGTTGATTACAAGGTGGCCGATTGCATTTTTAATGTTGTTTTTGCTTGCCACGGTTAATTATTATGTTTTACCGTGCAAACAATTCTCAATTAAAAGAAGCGTTGTTCCCGGGTCTTTATTTTTCTGTATTTTCTGGTTATTGGGGTCATGGCTTTTTTCTTTATATGTTAATGAGCTCGGGACCTACAACAAAGTATACGGCACCATCGGTGCATTTGCGATATTGATGGTCTGGCTTTATTATACTTCCGTTATTATGCTTATCGGAGGCGAAATCAACGGACAAACTCTTGATAAATTAATAGAAAAAAGAAAAAGTGCATAAAAATTATCCTTTCGTTGAATAAAATGAAGACAAAATTCATTTAATTTAAATTAAAAGGAGGTAATTTTATGACAAAATATATTTGTAAATTATGCCATTATGTTTATGACCCCATAGCAGGCGACAGTACGCAAAATATTAAGCCGAATACCGAATTTAAAGACTTGCCCGATGATTGGGTTTGCCCCGAGTGCGGAGCGGATAAATCAGAATTTGAAGAGGCATAAAATAAAAAATGAGCCGCAAAAATTGCGGCTCATTTATATAATAACGGTTTAATCTAGGCTGTAACGCCTGATTTTGAAATAATTTCCGTTTCAATGTTTGAAGGTACCTGTTCGTATTTTGAAAATTCCATTGAGAAGGTGCCTCTGCCTTGTGTTTTTGAACGGATGTCGGTTGCATATCCGAACATTTCTGCCAAGGGGACGATGGCACGGATTTTTTGAATACCCGTTCCTTCAATAATTTCCATACCTTCAACACGGCCTCTTCTTGATGAAATGTCGCCGATGATATCACCCGTGTTTTCTTCCGGTACTTCAATTTCAACTTTCATCATGGGTTCTAAAATGCAGGGTCTTGCTTTTTTGCAGCCTTCTTTAATTGCCATTGAGCCTGCAATTTTAAATGCCATTTCTGAAGAGTCGACTTCGTGGTAGCTTCCGTCATAAAGTTCCACTTTAACGTCAATCATCGGGAAGCCTGCCAAGATACCGCCTTCAAGTGCTTCTTCCATACCTTTTCTTGCAGGTTCGATATATTCTTTAGGAATTGCACCGCCGACAATTTTGTTTTCAAATACAAATCCCGCATTTTCTTCTGCCGGTGAAATTCTGACTTTAACGTGCCCGTATTGACCTTTACCGCCTGATTGACGGATGAATTTAGAATCCTGATCGGAATTTCCTCTGATTGTTTCACGATAAGCAACCTGAGGTTTACCTACGTTAGCGTCAACTTTGAATTCTCTCATCAAACGGTCAACGATAATATCAAGGTGCAACTCGCCCATACCGGAGATAATCGTTTGTCCCGTTTCATTATCGGTTTTAACTTTAAATGACGGGTCTTCTTCTGCCAGTTTTTGAAGAGCGATTGCCATTTTATCCTGATCCGCTTTTGTTTTGGGTTCAATTGCAACCGAAATAACGGGTTCGGGGAAGCTCATTTTTTCCAAAATGATGGGTGCTTTTTCATCGCACAATGTGTCGCCCGTTGTTGTGTCTTTTAAACCTACGGCAGCGCAGATGTCGCCTGCGTATACTTCGTTTTCTTCAAGTCTTTGATCGGCATACATTCTGACCAATCTTGAAATACGTTCTTTCTTGCCGTTTGTAGCATTTAAAACGTATGAACCCGATGTAATTTTACCCGAATAAACTCTCAAGAACGTTAAACGACCTACATAAGGGTCTGTCATAACTTTAAATGCAAGAGCGGAGAAGGGTTCTTCGTCTGAAGAATGACGTTCCGTTTTTGTTCCGTCGGGAAGTTCGCCTTCAATTGCCTTAACGTCAACGGGAGAAGGCATTAATTCAACAATTGAATCCAATAATAATTGAACACCTTTGTTTTTAAATGCGGTACCGCATGTAACGGGAACGATTTTGTTATCGCAAACGGCTTTTCTTAAGCCTGCTTTTAATTCTTCAACCGTGATTGAATCGGGGTCTTCAAAGAATTTTTCCATTAATGTATCATCGGTTTCCGCAATTGCTTCAACAAGAGCGTCCCTGTATTCTTTTGCTTTATCAAGCATATCTGCGGGGATATCTTCTTCTTTAATATCCGTTCCGAGGTCGTTTGTATAAATTTCGGCTTTCATCGTAAATAAGTCGATTAAGCCCGTGAATTTATCTTCCGCTCCGATAGGAAGTCTGATAGGATGTGCGTTTGCTCCCAATCTGTTTTTGATTTGGTCAACTACACGATAGAAGTTTGCACCTGTTCTGTCCATTTTGTTAACAAAAACCATACGGGGAACTTCGTATCTGTTAGCCTGTCTCCAAACGGTTTCGGATTGTGATTGAACGCCGCCTACAGCACAAAATACGGCAACAACGCCGTCCAATACACGAAGCGAACGTTCAACTTCAATTGTAAAGTCAACGTGGCCGGGGGTGTCGATTATGTTAATCTGATGCCCTTTCCAGCTTGCCGTAACCGCTGCGGATTGAATTGTAATACCGCGTTCTCTTTCTTGTTCCATAAAGTCGGTAACTGCTGCACCGTCGTGCACTTCGCCCA
>DVJH01000164.1 GCA_018710795.1 Candidatus Galligastranaerophilus gallistercoris
CCGATCTTCTAAAAGCTCGGGGTCAAGATCCGCAAGATATAAAAGCCCGTTCAGCATTTTTTCTTTTTCGCTCATATAAATTTCCCCCTACAAAGGTTGTTTGCCGACGCAGAAATAATTAAAGCCTTTTGATTTAAGACGATTTGCATCATATTGATTTCTTCCGTCAAAAATAACAGGCGCTTTTAATAATGATTTTATCTTATCAAAATCGGGACGGCGAAATTCGTTCCATTCCGTTAAAAGACACATTGCATCCGAACCATTAAGAGCATCGTATGCATTTTTAGAGTATGTGATTTTGTCATTGAATATTGTTTTTGCAAGTTCAAATGCCTTCGGGTCATACGCTTTAATCTTGGCGCCCCTTTTTAAAAGTTCGTTTATTATTGTAATCGAAGGAGCTTCTCTCATATCATTTGTTTTGGGTTTAAACGCAAGCCCCCAGATTGCAAAAGTTTTATCTTTAATATCGTTATCGTAATAATTTAAAATTTTATCGATAAAAAGCATTCTTTGTTTTTTATTGACAATATCGGCAGATTCAAGAAGACTTGAATCACAATTAAAATCTTTTGCCGTTTTAATTAATGCTTTTACGTCTTTAGGAAAACAGCTGCCGCCGTATCCGAGCCCGGGGAATAAAAATTGTGTACCTATTCTTTTGTCGGAGCACATTCCTATTCTTACCATTTCCGCATCGGCACCTACTTTTTCGCAAATATTTGCAATTTCGTTTGCATAAGAAATTTTTACCGCAAGAAAAGAATTTGCGGCATATTTGGTCATCTCTGCGGATTTAACGTCCATAACAATAACGGGATTTCCCGTTCTTAAAAAAGGAGCATAGAGTTCCTGCATAATGTCTGTTGCTTTTTTAGAATTTGAACCGATAATTACTCTGTCAGGTTTAAGAAAATCATCAACCGCAGCGCCCTGTTTTAAAAATTCGGGGTTTGATACCACATCAAATTCAATATTAGTTTTAGATCTAATAATTTCAGCCACCTTATCCGCCGTGCCGACGGGGACGGTTGATTTATCGACAACTACTTTATACTCATTCATAAAACTTCCGATAGTATCTGCAACCTGATAAACGTATTTTAAATCTGCCGAACCGTCTTCTCCCTGAGGAGTGCCGACGGCAATAAAAATTATTTTGGAAGCTTTAACCGCACTTTCAATATCATCGGTAAAACTGAGTCTTGATTCGCAGACATTTGTTTTGATTAATTCATCCAACCCCGGTTCATACACCGGTAAAACGCCTTTTTGAATAGAATTCAATTTATCTTTATTGTTATCAACGCATATTACGTTATTGCCCATCTCACTGAGACAAGCCCCGACAACGAGACCGACATAGCCGCTGCCGATGACGGTAATCCTCATTAAACCTCCAGTGCTTTGTATAAGAAAATAATAGCATAAAAGAGAAGTTTTGCCAGCTTGACTTAACACATTTATTATTTAATAATCAAAGAAAGTTTAACAATTTCGGGCGAGTGGCGAAATTGGTAGACGCACCAGATTTAGGATCTGGCGCAGTGATGTGTAAGGGTTCGAGTCCCTTCTCGCCCATTCTCTTAAAGACCGTATCTTGCGGTCTTTTTTGCTCCTGTGGGTATTTCGCCATTTGCTCGCTATTGCATACGCAGTCGCTCGCATGGCTCAATTATCCTACGTCGCTTATCGATAGTTGCGGGCAGATTTCATCAATCTGCCCTTCACTCCGGCTTGCGCTTTCTTCTCGCCCATTCTCTTAAAGACCGTATCTTGCGGTCTTTTTACAGATACTGTCTCGGTTCTTGACCCGTAACGGCAGCGTATAATTCGATATATTTTTTTGCGGTGCTTGAATTAACCTTGGTGAGGAGTACTTCTTCAATTTGGAGAAGCCCGACTTCAGACGACATCTCGACATCAATTCTTACAGGCTTTTCGCCGCCATGGTGAATCCCCACACGGGTAATTGCATTAGCAGAATATATATGAATATCACCGACTTTAGGAGTGTTATGAATAACAAGAGGTATTCTTGCTCTGCCTTTTGTCATATCGCACCCGTCAGCCACAAGCAAAATGCCCGCTTCAAGCGAGTGGATTTTTCTTGTCGACATATGCCCGATTATTGATTCAATCGCAACCGATTTAATGATTACGCGTTTATGTAAATCATCTGGAAAAAGCTTCATAATGGTTTTATCTATAATCGGTATTGCAAGCGTAACCGACATCTCCTCATGATCCTGACGCCCAATCATCATCCCTAAGTCATGTGTCATTCCCGCAAGCACCAGCGCACACATGCTGTCTTCAAAAGTGCCGATTTCTTCTTTTTCAATTGAAGTTTTAATGCCGAAATCATGCAATATGTTAAGCATTTTAATTGCATTAGCGGCAACCTGACGCATATGTACCGGTCCATGGTCATTGTATCCGAGGCGTTTAATCGAAACATTGTTTGCATAATCCTGCATTTCCTGCAATTCATCATCATCAAAAAGCATTTGCGCAAGATTTTGACATGTCGGAAATTTGCTTAATCTTTCCGTAATTTTAGATTCAATATATACTTCTTTAGCTGATTTCATACTTCTATAATACCATAAATTCAAAGACATTTTACAGGGTTTATATGAAAAATTGGGTCAAAAAATAAATTCCGTTTGACTTTTTCCCCGTTAGCTCATCATCTGAAAAAACATAATTCAGCGCAAATTTTAATCTTTGTTTAAATATAAAATAATTTAGCCCCAGAGTATACTCATGGTTTACGGCATTACTCAAATTCATATCGCGGTCAAAATAATCATATCTGAATAAAAGCTGCAATTTAGGGGTAAAGTTCCAGCCTATTGTGGTAAAAAAGCCCTGCCTTTTTCTCGGGTCAAAATAATCGCCGTTAGAGCCGTCTGCGTATGCGTATTCAAAATTCATAATAAATTTTTTATACTCATAAAGCATTGCAGCGCTGTATACTCCGTAATTTTCATGCCTGTGTCCGACGTCTGAACCTATATAGAATTTTAAATCCCTAAAATAACTTCCTTCCTGATTATAAAACGGTGCATAACCTATTCTTCCTATAAATTCGGCGCCGTCTTTAAATCCTTGCGTAAATCTTGTTGAAGAATATCCGCCAAGGTTATATTCAAATCCTTTATGATATCCGATAAGCGAAACGCCGGTTGAAATTGCGTCTCCGAATTCTCTTGAAATCTGCGCACGGTTTGCAAAAGGCAGAGAAAATGAGCTCATTGAACCTTCAAGCCCGATAGGCGACCTTGAAACACCGATTCTGATTTTATTGTTTTGATTAATATATCTTTCAACGTAAAGGTTTGAAAACTTCCCGAAAAATTCATTGCTCAAATCCGATACATCCCTTGCAAACGCATATTCGGTAAAAAACCTGTATTTATTATCGCCGAACTTGGATTGAATAACCGCATTTATATCAAAAGGATAAGTGGCAGAGCGCCTTGAGCGCCCGACATCATCAAAACTTGCAACACCTTGAAATCTTAATTCGCCCGAAATTTCGTTTACAAAACCTCTTTCAAATTTAATTGCCTTTTTATCCGCAAATGTTTTTTCGGCAAACAATTTAAAATCCAATTCATCGTCGTCATCGTATCGGACACCTTCAATGCTGTCGCCGTCAATTGTTTCATCGAGAGTAACAACATCATCTTTTAGAATTTCGCCGAATTTAAGCCAGTTATTTTTTTTATTTATAATATTTTCTTTTTTTATAATACGAAAATCATCCTGCGCAGGAGGAATTTTATTCTCATCATCAATTGCAAAGGCGGGACTGAAACCGAGAACAAAAGAAAAAAACAAAAAACACGTTATGAATACACGAATTTTCATCAATAATAAAATCAGGGTAGAAATTAATTTTAACACATTTTGATGAAAATTTCCGTAAAATAAAAAGTTGATTTTATTAAAAATGCCCGCAAATATTATATGCGGGCATTATCATTTTTGTAATTATTCTGCAATGCGGTGTTTTTTATGGTGTTTAAAGTGTTTGGATGTTTTATCGTTATTATCTGCCGCTTGGGGTTTATTGCAGCTGCATTCTTTCCCTTCCTTGCAGCCGCACTTACAATCAGCGGGACATTTTTGTTCTTTATAGCAATTACATTCTTTTCCTTCCTTGCAGCCGCATTTACAATCAGCGGGGCATTCTTTAGCGCAAGAACATTTAATATCATCGGCGGGTGCTGTTGAATTTTTTGCTTCAGCCGAGGCAGAAACCATAAAAGCAAACATTAACATAAATAAAGCAAGAATTTTTTTCATAAATAACTCCTTATTTAACATCTGAAATCAATATATAACCGTAAATAAAATTTGTAAACGGACAAAAAGAGAACGAGAGGGCATAAAAAAGGTGTAAAGAATTTATTTACAATAAAAGAAATTCACGCGCCATTATGATAGAATGCAAAATGGAATAATTTGGAGGAATTAAATATGCCGGGATTTAACTTAATGTCATATATTATGCCGCCCGAGGACAAATTGTTTTTTGCTTATTTTCAGGACGGTGCCGACATTTGTTTAGAATCTGCAAATTTATATAACGATATAATTCATAATTCATTAACGGAAGAATTAAAAGAGCAGGCGCTAAAGAATAAAAAGAAAGGAAAAGTAACATACAGGGCAATTTTAAAGCAATTAAACAAAAGCTTTATAACTCCGATAGAAAGAGAAGATATTCAAATAATAGCTTCACAATTAAATAAAATAAATAAGAAAATCATAAAAGCCTGCTTAAATTTAGAAGTGTACAGAATCAGCCAATACACCGAAGAAATGAAAGAACAGGCTTTTACTTTAATTCTTGCAACGGAAAAACTGAAAGCAATGATGAAAGAATTTAAAAAAGTTTCAGACCCTGAAAAATTTACCAAATTAAACATCGAAATGAAAGAAATTGAATCAAGGGGCGATGAAATTCACAGAAAAGCCATGTTTAACCTGTTTTCGGGCAAATACGACGCAATTGACATTATAAAATACAGGGATATGTATAAAGAAATCGAAAATGCGTTTGACGCTTGTTTTTATGTAACGGATACGATTTTAAACGTTGTATTAAAACAAAATTAACGGGGGAGATAAGCTTTGACGGTAACAATTTTAATATTAATTGCGGTTGTAATAATTGCCCTCGTATTTGAATTTATAAACGGTTTTCACGATTGCGCAAATGCAATTGCAACCGTTGTTTCAACAAAGGTTTTATCGCCAAAACAGGCGGTATTATTCGGAGCGAGCCTTGAATTTATAGGGGCATTAACGGGAACTCACGTTGCAAAAACAATCGGCTCGGGAATAGTTAATGCAGATATGATAACTTTAACCGTCATATTCTGCGCACTGTCGGCTGCCGTTATATGGAATTTATTTACCTGGTGGCTCGGTCTGCCTTCAAGCTCATCTCATGCGCTAATAGGCGGGCTTTTGGGTGCAGCGATAGTTAAAGCGGGGGTTGATGTCGTTCATTTTGATACATTGATTGAAAAAGTAATAATCCCGATGTTTACATCGCCCGTTTTGGGTTTTTGCGTCGGTTTTACATTAATGCTTTTAATTGCGTGGTTAATTATTTTATTGAGGCAAAAACCGCAGACGGTAAACAAAGAATTCAGAAAACTTCAATTAATTTCATCAGGACTGATGGCATTAAGCCACGGTTCAAACGATGCGCAAAAAACAATGGGTATAATAACTCTGGCGCTTCTTGCGGGCGGGGTTTTACATAAAGGTCCTTCGGGGGAATTTGAAATTCCCGTATACGTTATTATTATATGTGCTTTTACAATGGCAGCCGGAACAATGAACGGCGGCTGGAAAATTATTAAAACAATGGGGCACAAAATTATCAAATTAAAACCGATTCACGGGTTTGCAGCCGAAACTTCAGCCGCAGCCTTAATTTTAATGGCATCACACTTCGGAATTCCTTTAAGTACAACCCATGTTATCTCAACATCCATTATGGGCGTAGGGTCAACCTTCCATGCGCATGCGGTTAAATGGAGAGTAGTAGGAAACATTGTAACGGCCTGGGTTGTAACAATTCCCGCATGTATGATAATTGCAGCCTCAATTTATTATATTATCTATAAAATTGTATAATAATATTAAAAACGGCGGAGGTAAGATATGAAAAAGCTGGTTTTACTTCTTTTTGTACTTTTTGTCGGAGCGGCATTTATTTTGCCCTCTGTAAGTAAAGAAGGAGGTTTAAGCATGGAAAAAAAAGATGAACTGATTAAAAAGCTTGAAAATTCAACGCTTATTATATATAAAAACGGAAGCGAAGAAGCATATACGGAAAGAGGATTAATTCCCTTATTAAATTATATTGAAAAAAAAGATTTAAAAGGCACATACGCATTTGACAGAACGATAGGAAGAGCGGCGGCATATTTATATGCATACGCCGATTGTGATTATGTTTATGCGGATACGATTTCAAAGCCCGCAATTGAAATTTTAAAAGCTAATAATATTAAATATGAATTTAAAAATCAGGTTGAAGAAATTCAAAACAGAGATAAAACGGATATCTGCCCGTTTGAAAAGCTGACCAAAAATGCAAAATCAAGTTCTGAAGCGTACGGATTGATTTATAAAAAAATTCACCCCGAAAAAGCGATTGTATATTTTACATCAGAGATAACGCCCGAAAATTTAATTAAAATGTATGAAATCACGGGCAAAAAATTAACCGGAAATATTGCAGTTAAGTTGCATTCGGGCGAACCCGGCGGACACAACTTTTTAAAAGCAGAATTTGTCGCACCGCTCGTTAAACATCTGGACGGCACGATTGTTGAATGCAACACCGCATACGGCGGCAGAAGAAACACAACCCAAAAACATAAAGAAGTTTTAGCGGAGCACGGATTTACGAAAATCGCAAAAACGGACATTATGGATGAAAAAGGCGAGATAATGCTTCCTGTGAAAGACGGCAGACAAATAAAGGTTAATTATGTCGGAAGCAATTTAAAAAATTATGATTCAATGCTTGTTTTATCGCACTTTAAAGGGCACCAGATGGCAGGATACGGCGGAGCATTGAAGAATTTATCGATAGGCGTTGCGTCTGCCAACGGAAAAGCTTATATCCATGGCGCCGGAAATGTTTTAAATATGTGGACATGCAAGCAGGACAAATTTTTAGAGGCAATGGCGGATGCCGATAAATCAGTTATAGATTATATGAAAGGTGAACTTGTTTATATTAACGTTATGAACAATTTATCAATTGATTGCGATTGCAACAATAACCCGACACCGCCCAAAATGAAAGATATAGGAATTTTATCCTCAATTGACCCTGTTGCATTGGATCAAGCATGCATTGATTTAGTTTACAATTCAGATGATAAAGGAAAAGACACCCTTATAAAAAGAATTGAATCAAAACATGGTGTTCATACGATTGAAGCAGCGACTGACCTTAAAATCGGCACAAGGGATTATAAATTGATTAACGTAAAATAAATTATAAATGAAAGAAATTTGCCCCTTAGAAAATTGAGGGGCAAATTTATTTAACAATTCAATTAAAAGTGCTTTAAAATAAAATTTCTTTTGTATATTATTGTATTTAAAAACACAAATGAGGAGGGGATTTTAATGGAAAATAAATATAACAGAGTTTATAATTTCTCGGCAGGACCCGCTGTTTTACCCGTTGAAGTTTTGGAAGAAGCAAGAGATGAAATGCTCAATTACCAAAATTCGGGCATGAGCGTTATGGAAATGTCTCACAGGTCAAAAACGTATGACAACATAATTAAAACCGCCGAAAAAGATTTAAGGGAATTAATGAATATCCCCGATAATTATAAAGTTCTTTTTATGCAGGGGGGCGATCACCTTCAATTTTCAATGGTGCCGATTAACCTTCTTAAAAACGGAGTTGCGGATTATATCGTAACGGGGCAATGGGCAAAAAAAGCATATACGGAAGCTCAAAAATACGGAAAAATCAATAAAGTTGCAACTTCTGAAGATAAAACTTTTTCATATATCCCCGATTGTTCAAATTTAGATATATCCCCCAATGCGGATTATGTTTACATTTGCGAAAACAATACGATTTACGGAACAAAATTCCAAACATTGCCGAATACAAAAGGCAAAGTTTTGGTTTCCGATATGTCATCTTGCTTTTTATCGGAACCCGTTGATGTTACAAAATACGGTTTAATCCATGCGGGAGTTCAAAAAAATGTCGGACCCGCAGGAGTTCAGGTTGTAATAATAAGAGAAGATTTAATAAGAGATGATGTTCCTGAATGGTGCCCTACCATGCTTAAATATAAAACCCATGCGGATAATGACAGCTTGTATAACACGCCGCCCGCATACGGAATATATATTTGCGGCTTAGTGTTTAAATGGCTCAAAAAATTGGGCGGTTTAGAGAAAATGAAAGAAATTAACGTTAAAAAAGCAAAAATTTTATACGATTTTCTTGATAATTCAAAATTATTTAAAGGCACCGTTGAGAAAAATTCCCGCTCGTTAATGAATGTTCCTTTTGTAACCGGAAATGAAGAGCTGGATAAAAAATTCATTGAAGAGGCAAAAAATAACGGGCTTGTTCAATTAAAAGGTCATAGAACGGTAGGCGGAATGAGGGCTTCAATATATAACGCAATGCCGATTGAAGGTGTCGAAGCACTCGTTGAATTTATGAAAAAATTCGAAAAAGAAAATGTATAAAAATATATGGTCTATTTAAATAATAGACCGCTAATTTTTAAAGCTTAAAAATAAAAAGGTTCTCTATTATAGGGAATCTTTTTTATTTTTGGATTTGGTTTAAATAAGGGGCTTTATACGGGCAGCGACAACAGATGTTGAATGTATAAGAGATAAAAAAATAAGGAAGACAAAACTTCCTTATTTTAAAAATACCTTAGCCTTTATTGAGATATTTGATTCAGAGATTTTACAATCAGAATCACATATGACCGTACTAAGACTTATATTGGAATTTTCCCCTTTCATAATAGAACACCCTGCAATATCTTCATTTCTGTAGGTTGATTCAACCGTCGCGATTCTTCCTGACAATTC
>DVJH01000165.1 GCA_018710795.1 Candidatus Galligastranaerophilus gallistercoris
ATTCGCCGGTATTAAACCCTAATAACACTTCAATTCACCAGACAATTGAAAATAAACAGCAAAACACCGGTGAGACAAAAGTTAAAATCTGCCTTATAAATTCGGATAACAAACCCGTAATAACGGAAAAAACCGCACCCGAAAACAACCTTGAAAATGCAATTAAAACGCTTTTAAAAGGCACATCGGGTTCAGACAGATTGCAGGGTGCGTACACGGAAATTCCGCAGGGAACAAAACTTTTATCTCTTAAAGATAACGGAAGTTCAATTGCAATCAATTTAAGCAAAGAGTTTGAATTGGGCGGCGGAGCACAGTCAATTCAATCAAGGCTTTTACAGCTCATTAAAACCGTCGATATGTACGGAGAAAACAAGCCCGTATATCTTTATATAGAAGGCAAAAAAATAGAATATCTGGGCGGCGAAGGAATTTATGTAGAACAGCCGCTGAACGAAGAAGCCCTCAGGTTCTAACCGCCGTACATTCTCTGCAGGTTAGATTGAATCATCTGATCGTAAGTATTATATTCCGCCTCGATAATTTGAAGCTGTGTTTGAATTTTTTGCATTTGCTGTTCAAGTCTTTTGTTAACCTGATTCAGCCTTTGGATTTTCTCTTGAAATGCCTTGGCTTCGGCGGAATTCGGCTCAAAATCATTTTGCAGCATATCATAATCCGCAATTTTTGCCGACAAATCCGTCATTGCGCTTGAAATCTGCGTCAATTTCGCCTCAAACATGAAGCGCTGACTGTTTAATTGAACTTTTCGAGCTATGGCAATTAAAAGACCCATTTTTACCTTGTTTCGTTAAACTTCCTGCCTCTGAGAAAAACGTGGTCATTGTTTGCGGCAATGAGTTTTTCCATCTGCTTAAGTTTTCCCATTTGATAATTTAACCTGTACTTCACCAACTTCTGCTTCTTTCTGATGGTAAGAACATCTTTAATCGACTGTTCAATACCTGTCATAAAAGCTTTTATCGGATTGTTTCGAATAAAATAATTTTTCGTAAAGTGGAAAAAATTCTTTATTCTTTTGATGTTTGCAGAAATTGCTTCATGCACGAGCTCACTCCTTTAGTCAGGGGTAAACCTAACTAAGTAAAAACCAAACGTATCTAAAAATTGCCTAAATTACGGAAATGTTAACAAATGTTAAACAACCTCCGTTTATAATATATATCGGAAAAAATTGTAAATCTCTTTAGAAAAATAAATTATTGTTACAAAACTTAATAATAATTAAGCAATATCCTGAATTGCGTCATTATCCGACTCGATAGAATCTTTAAGCGAGGTTCTTACTATATCAGCCTGTGTATCAAGCATTTTAACAACCGTTTCAATATTTCTTACTTTGCTCGATAAAATTGCATCCGCATTGGTGGTAACTCTGCCCGTTAAATTTTGATAAGCGCTTAATGCGGCAGAACCCGTACCTTCAAAAATATTACCCGCAACAATGGCAGCTAACCCTGATGTTCCAAGGTAAGGCGCCATGGATTGCATAATACCGCCCAAACCCGAAATTAAACCTGCGGTCGGAAGAATAATAGTCTCTCCAAAATTAAATCCCGTGCTTGCAAGCCCCGCTCCATATGCGGCAGTAGTTAAACCCGCAATGGTGGATGCGCTTGTGGCATACCCTGTCGGAACGCCTGCTGCACCGCCCGTTATGGACCCTAAACCTAAGCTGATACCTGCGGCACCGCCCGAAGGGAACCCTGAATAATTCCCGATTGAGCCGATTCCGAATGAATTATTGGAACCGTAAAAAGATGAGGTAGCACCCGTAACCGGCGACCAATACGAGGTTCCCGGTATATTCATCATTGAATTGCCCCCGAAAACGGGTGAAAATGATGAAGGGCTGAACATACTTGCCAATTGCCATATAAATCCGCCTGCGGTTCCAAACCCCGAACCGTTTGCGGTTGAACCCGATACCGTTATATCTCTTAATCTGTCATAAGTTTCGTACAACTCGGCCTTTGCAAGAGAGCTTGCGGAGCTGAATTTATTTGCGATAACTAACTCATGATCATTTTTATAAGACATAATCTAACCTCAATAATTATTCTTTATCCTATTTAATTTTACTTTATGCGCTTTGAATTAAAATCAACCTTACGGTGTATAAGAAAATATCCCGAAAAGTAAATTACCTTCGGGATATTTATTAATGATTTTATTATATAAGTCAATAAAATTATGCAAATGTTTTAAATGTAGATTCAATGTTGTCTTCAACAACTTTTGAAACAGAATCCATTTCGGTTGCAATTGCGTTTTGTTCGGTATCAAGCTGTTTAAGTTCAAGTTCAAGAGTTTTATCTTTTTGTTGAATGTCTTCGGTTTTAGCGTTGATATCGGCAACCTGTTTTTCATATTGAGCCTGATAATATTCATAATCCTGCATTGCCTGATCGTATGCGGCTTCATCCTGAACCGTCGTACATTCAAGCTCGTATGTATAATCCATGGCTTCGTCGCCTTCGCCGAGTCTGACCGTGATTGAAGTTGTTCTGCCCTGATCATTAACTTCGTAATTTGAAATCAATACATCTTCAGAAACTGCTTTTGTTGATTGTTTAACTGATGTAGCGGTTGAAATCTGATATCCGTCGGTCATTTCTTCAGCCGATAAATAATATTTCGTGCTTCCAATCATATAGTAAGGAAGATATTGTTTATCATCGCCTTCTATTGTATAGGGCGTGTATGAAGGATTGTCCGTTTGAAGATAATCCAGAGTACCTTGATATTTTGAAGCATCGTCAAGATAAATAAGATAATTTGCATCTCCGACGTTAATTTGAAGCCCGCTTTTAAGAAGCGTATCATCGTCTTCCGTATCATCGGTTGCTTCAACGGTCGAAATCGTACCCGACATTAAAGTAGATACTGCGGCAAAATATGATTCATCATGTGATAATGCTGCAAAATCGCCGTCGGGTGTGGAATAAATATTTTCAAGAGTATATTGAGTGTTTGCACCCGAGATTTCTTTACTGTTAAATGTATAAACCGTTTTATAAAAATCGCTGGTATTAGGAGGTGCGGGAACTTCTAACTTGGTAAGTTCCGCATAAAGGTTAGAACTTTCGTTGGCTAAAGCCGTTCTTTCCTGGTTAATCTGCTGACCTTCATATTCAACGTTGGATTTTCTGGCGGTCAGAGATAAAAACCTTGCTTGCGATGCTGCCATACCCATATTCTTGTCATCTCCTTATCAGTTCTTTAACTTGTTATTTATATCGGCAGTATTCTTTACAAACTTTAGAAATAATAATAATTTTTTTAACATTTCTTTACAAAGAAAACCGCATGCAATATTTGCCTGCGGTAATTTTATCTAACTATGGAAATTGGCAATAAGTCTTTTTTAAGCAAAGGTTTTGAAAGTAGAATCAATGTTTTCTTCAATAACCTTTGAAACGGATTCCATTTCGGTTGCGATTGCGTTTTGTTCGGTATCCAGTTGTCTTAATCTTAATTCAAGAGTTCTGTCTTGCTGCTGTAATTCTTCAGTTTTTGCGTTAATATCGGCAACTTCTTTTTCATACGCCGCCTGTTGATATTCATAATCAAGCATTGCCTGATTATAAGCTTCTTCATCCTGAACCGTTTGAACTTCAAGCGAGAAAGTATGCTGCGTTCCGTATTCATCCGTAACGGTCAAAGTCTGATATCTGCCCGTTGCAGCCGTAGTATATTCGCAAGGATAATCAACGGTTTGAAGATGTCCGACACTTTGAACAAACGAGGAGCTTGCAAATTCGCCCGATTGAAATTCTTCGGCCGAGATAAAATATGTCTGGTTGCCGATATTATATGCAAGTATGGGCTGATTTTGCAGTCCGTTTGCACCCGTAAATTCGGGCGATAAATAACTTACCGCGGAATTGCTTTTTCCGCTTTCATCAACGTATCTGCCGGAAACTTCACTTGCATCAATCCCGGATAACGAAGGAACAATATAAGTACCCGTTGAAGGATCGTATTCAAGGTTAAGAACCGTGCCGCCAATGTTAACCGTATAGTTATCCTGATTTTCTTCTTCTTTTTGAATGGTTAATGTCATTGTATAAGTACCGTCGCCGTTATCGACGACATCATACGTATAAGGCTGCCCCGCAGAATCAACGCCGCCCGATATTGTTCTTCCGTACTGGTCAAACGTAAATTCCACGCCGCCTATATTAACGCTGCCTTCAGACGGGGTAAATGTTAATTCTGTCTGCGAAGGTTCATAATGATATTCTACCGCATCATAAGTTGAACCGTTTGCAAGGTTAACCGAATACGATGTTTCGCCGGTTTCTGCATCCGTAATGGGGTCGATTAAACCGCTGTATGCCCTTGTAAGCGCAGATTCCCATTGATATGAAGTATACGAAAGATTTGCATACAATCCGTCGGGGGCTGAATAAATATTATTTAAAGTATATTCCGTTGAACCCGATTGGCTTGTAGAATCCAATTCGGAAGTCGTAAACGTATAAACCGTTTCATAATAATCGCTGGTTGTAGGGGGAGTAGGAACGTCAATTGATGTTAATTTATTGTAAAGATTAGCACTCTCATTTGCAAGAGCCGTTCTTTGCTGGTTTACCTGCTGACCCTCGTATTCCACGTTAGATTTTCTTGCGGTCAAGGATAAAAACCTTGCCTGCGATGCTGCCATACCCATAGTTAAAGCCTCCATAAGCTTTAGATTATGCAATTAATATCGACAATTCAAAAAAAAGACTTTAGATTTTTAATCAAACACCTTAATATTTGTTAACAAAAAAGCTCAAAACACACTTACCGTATGAAATAAAATTAATGATTTTACACACAAAGTCAAAAAAATTATAATCACTATATGAAAGAGAAAATAAAAACAATTGATATCCACACCCACGGCGCTTTTGGGATTTGTTTTGATAATGCATCACAAAGCGATTACAAAGAATACCTTAAAAATGCTTATGAAACGGGAATTGA
>DVJH01000166.1 GCA_018710795.1 Candidatus Galligastranaerophilus gallistercoris
AATAAAAAATTAAAAAATAAAACAATAATTTAAAATAAGCTTAAGCAAAAGCCCCGACTTTGAACAACCGAGGGGACAAACAATTTTTAAAAGATTGAAAAAGGTAAATAAAAAAAGCCGACGTTTCTTTCTTTTGGTTCATTTTCTTTCTTTGCGTGCAGGACTCCGTTTTAAAACTGCCTGCGGCAGGTTAAAAATGGAGCAGGCGAATTAAGACAAAGTCTTTATGAGCTGTATATCAAAATCAAAGAAAGAAAACAAACAACAAATAATTCGTTTAAAATTTAAAAATAGTATATGTTTTGAATTATTTCGGATTATTGCTTGTTTATGCAAGTGGAACTAAATCAGCATATTTAAAACAAAAGGCCAAACGTAATTAAACGGTTGGCACTAACAAGGATGACAATAAAATATGTAAAATTTAGAAATTTTTAATTTATGTAAGTATAGTTTCTCATAAGTTTTGAATTTTTTGTTAAATTTTGCTAAATTTCATTCGTTTAATGTATAATTCAATAATGAAACTGATTATCCAGATACCTTGCTATAACGAAGAAAAAACACTTCCGGTAACATATAAAGAAATTCCCGAATCTATCGGGGGAATAGATGAAATTGAAATTCTTGTTATAAATGACGGCTCAACCGATAATACGGTTGAAACCGCCAAAAATCTCGGAATTAAGCACATTGTAAGCCACTCAAAAAATCTGGGGCTTGCAAGGGCATTTGATACGGGGCTGAAAACATCAATCAAATTAGGCGCCGATATAATCGTTAACCTTGATGCGGATAATCAATACAAAGCTTCCGATATTGAAAAATTAATACAGCCCGTTTTAAATAAAGAAGCGGATATAGTAATCGGCGCAAGACCGATTGAAAAAATTCGATCTTTTTCGCCGTTAAAAAAATTGCTCCAAAAAACAGGCTCATACGTTATGAGAAAAATATCGGGCGCCGATGTGCTTGATGCACCGAGCGGTTTTAGGGCATTCAGCAAAAATGCGGCAATGAAAATAAACATTTTTGATAATTACACCTATACGATGGAAACAATCATTCAGGCTCAATACAAAGGACTTACGATAAAATCCGTGCCGATCGGAGTAAATGAAAATTTAAGACCCTCAAGGCTCGTTAAAAACAATTTTGACTATATAAAACGTTCGATTTTTACAATGCTGAGATTTATCATAATCTATCGTCCGTTCAGATTTTTCATGAAAATAAGCCTTCTTCTGTTCTTTTTCGGGCTGCTTTTGGGGTTAAGATTTTTATATTTTTATATAACCGAATCCGGCGAAGGGCACATTCAATCGTTAATTTTATGCGCAATTTTAATTTTGGTGGGCGTACAATCGTTATTTTTTGCGGTTATTGCGGATTTGCTTGCAATTAACAGAAAATTAATCGAAGATGTTCAATTGAATATAAAAAAATAAGGAATAAAAAATGCACAAAAAAGCAATCGACAATTTTTTAAATAAAGGATATTCATGCTCCGAAAGCGTCGTTAAAGCCGCAATAGATGAAGGGCTTATTGATGAAAATGTATTAAACATAGCAACAAGTTTTTCGGGCGGAATGGGCTCGGGGTGTCTTTGCGGAGCAATAGCGGGCGCACAGATTGTAATCGGATATTTATACGGCAAAAATAAATCAAATACCGCAAGAATTCTTGCAAAAGAATTTATCGAAAAATTCAAAGAAACCCACAAGGCAACATGCTGCAGGGTTTTAACGGCAAAATTTAAAGACGATTTTCACTCAAAAGAAAGAAAGCTTCATTGCGTTAACATGGTTGAATTTTGCGCAAAACAGCTTGAAGACATCTTAATAAAAGAAAAAGCAAACTTAAAATAAAAGTTTTCTTTGCACGGGCTCCGCTTCCAAAAGCTCGCCTACGGTGCAATCCAGCACTTCACAAAGTCTGTCTAAATTCTCATACGAAGGCTGGGTTCTGCCGTTTGCCCAGGAATAAACCGTCTGCTGCGGAATATCGAGCATTTTTGCAAGGCGATACAATGAATAACCTTTTTTTTGGACAAGTTCTTTAATTTTTATCTTCATATACTCAACAAATATTTGCTGTAACAAAAAATTACATACTAACGTTATTGTATATTTAAATGCATTATTAAAAAAGACAAATCATACGTTTGGATTAGAGCAATAAACCGTAACAAAGGGTATAATCTTATTGTAAAACCGTTGCAATTTTACCAAAAAACATTATAAAATAAGATAAGTTCTCATCAAGGAAGTTAAAATGAAACTGAAAACAGCTTTAATTTATACAATAATATCGGGCATTTTGTTAACGGGTTCAATCTCTTTTGCCGCCCAGCAAAGAGAAACCGTTCCTTCAAGTTTTTTATATAATGCCATAAATAAATATAAACAAAAAAATTATACCGGCTGTATTCAGGATATGGACTATATAATTCAAAAGGGAAGACCTTCCGATTTGGTTTATTATTATAAGGCAATTTCCTATGCACAATTAGGGATGCCCGATCAGGCAAGGCAGGCTTATGAGGCCGCCGCCTCCATAAGTTCGAACAGAATTTTAATTGATTATGCAAATCAGGCAATGATGTGCATAGATGACCCTACGGTATGCGACAGCAATCTTGATGAAAGCGATATCACTTCATTTATTAAATCGGAACAGTTTATGCACCCCGAAGTCAAAGCTACCGTTCAAAAACAGGCAATTGAGCGTGCAAGAGAACAAATAAATTCGCAAACGCAGCCCGATGAGGATACGCTTAAATATATTAATTTAAGCGAAAACGGTCCCACGGACAAAGAAATAGCCGATGCGGTAAGAACTCTTGCAAAGCTGGGAATTAACCCTATGGGAAATATGGGGCTGATGACGGGGGCAAATTCGGAATTGGCGCAAATGAACGCACTTTTGGGCGGGAATAACAACAACAATAACAACATGATGAATTTAATGCCGATAATTAACGCTCTGCAAACATCGGGGCAAGGCGGAAATTCGGGTTTCAGCAAAGAATTTATTCAAACCTATATGATGAATCAAATGCTCCCGAATTTTAATTTCGGTTCCGACGACAAGTAAAAAATAGTGGATGAAAAATTAAAAGAAGCTTATATATCGTTTTATTCTCACGATTATAAAAAAGCGAAAGATATCTTTAAAAATGCTGACCTGCCTTATGAGGCGGGTTTATCTGCCTTTATGCTGCGGGATTTAAAATTTGCCGAAAAATGTTTCAGACAAAAAGAAAATATATGCCCCGCAAGCAATTTCGGGCTCATTATTCTTGATATAATTGAAGATAGAATCCCAAAGCAGCCAAAATATTTTCAAACAAGATGTTTTTTGGAAGTATATCTTAATTTATTAATTGAAAATAACCTGTTAAGCTGGGCGCAAAAAATAATAGACAACTATGAACTTTTCTGCAAAACAAACCTCGAAACCCCCAAATTTATCGCAAGGGTATTATATGCGAATAATTATTATAAAGCGGTTCATTCTTTTGCAAATCTTGCAAAAAGCCTGTGTTTTTATGACGCCGAAATCCATTATATAGATGCGGTTGTTTATATGGATGAAAAGGATTACAAAAAAGCAAAAGACTGCATTAAAGATTGCATAAGTTTTGCACCAGATTATTATCCGATTGCAAGATTAAACGAAGAACTTATTAATTTAACAAAATAAAATCCCTCTTAAATTTAAGAGGGATTTTTATATGTTTTGGAAATTCATTATTTGATGTTTGAATATGTCCAAGCGTCGAGATTGGGATTTTCGGCAATTTTAACATCCGCCTGTTCATCTTGCCCTGCTTGGCTTCCGCCGTGTGCAATGGGTTTATATACTCTGTTATAGTATTCAATAACCATACGATCGGAATTAAAGTAAGCTTCGGCGGTTCTTTTTGCCTGTCTCATCAAGCTTGCCCATTTTGCTCTGTTTTCATAGTACGTAGGAATAATTTCGTTTTCCAATGTATTCATTACGCACTGATGATCTTTCCAGTGTCTTTCTTCCCAGGGAATATCATCGTCCAAGCCGGGGTATTCAACGGTATAACCGTTAATTCCGGGGAATGTGCCCTCAACCGTCCAGCCGTCATAGGTGGAGAAGTGCAATGCGCCGTTTAAGTTAGCGCTCATGCCTGAAGTTCCCGATGCTTCAAAAGGTCTTAAAGGTGTATTTAACCATATATCGGAACCTTTTTTAAGTCTTGCGGAAAGTGCAAGTTCGTATCCCGGAAGAACAACGATATTTTTCATCGTATAAGATTCTTTTAAGATTTTATTGAACATTTCTTTGCCCATAGCGTCATCCGGATGGAATTTGCCCGCAAAAATCAATTGAACTTTATTTTCGTTCAATAATTTTTCGATACGCGGTTTATCCATTAAAATTAACCATGCACGTTTATAATCGGCAAATCTTCTTGCCCAGGTAATCGTTAAAACGTTGGGGTCAAAACGTTTGCCTTGTGTATCCGAAATGTACTGGAACAAATCCTTTTTCATTTCAATTTTTGCGTTTAATAATTCATCGTCGGTTTCAGCTTTTGCAATTCTTGCATCCTGCCAGTAGTGCTGGTTAACGGCATTTGTAATAGCTCTTATCGGGCATCTTCCCTGAACCCAATCCCACATTTTGTTTGCAACAAGACCGTGAAGCTGTGAAACCGCGTTTGCGATTCTGCTCATTCTGAGCGCCGCAACCGTAAGCGAGAAGTTTTCGCCGCCCAATTCAACCGCTCTTTCTCTTGAACAGCCCGCAAAGAAGCCTGATTCAAGTAATGTATCAACCCAGTGTACTTCGTTTCCTGCAGCAACGGGGGTGTGCGTCGTAAATACGGTCTTTTTCTTAACCGCATTAAGATCGCCGTTATATTGTCTTAATAATTCAAATGCGGCGGGAAGTGCGTGACCTTCGTTCATGTGGATGACATCGAAAGGATATCCTACCGCTTGAAGAATTCTGACGCCGCCGACGCCGAGTACCGTTTCTTGAGCTACGCGGATTTTTTCATCTCCGTCATATAATTTGTGAGAAATTTTTCTTGCCCATTCGCTGTTGCCTTCAACATCGGTTGTTAAAAGATATACAGGGCAAGTTCCGAATAATTCGGGCTCAACTTTAAGCGCTTTAACGATAACGTCTTCACCGAATATTTTAACGGTTGTTTGAACGTTAATGTCCGTTAAAAAGTCATAGTGTTTTCTTATGTATGCAACTTCAACTTCGCCGTTTTCATTGATTCTTTGATCGTAATAACCGTATGACCAAAGAATGGTAACGCCTACCATGGGCATTTTTAAGTATCCTGCAGACTGCATATGGGCACCTGCCAAAAAGCCTAAGCCGCCCGAATACGTTGCTAATGACTGGTCCATTGCAATTTCCATAGAAAAGTATGCTACGTTTGGTAATGCCATATCAAATTCCTTTACATTTAAACTACTCTATTACTTAGTCAAAATAATAACACAAAAGATTTTGGATTAAAGATTTGTAACTAATACTTTTGCATTAATTATTCCGTTATATATTATATGCAAAACATAAAAATTGCCTACTCTTTTCTTAATATTTCTTAATATAAATAGCAAAAACCCTTGTTTTTAAAGGGTTTAATCTATATTAACGGGTTCGTTATTTATGGCTTTTATTGCATCTTTTGAACATTGCGCCAGTCCTTCGTCGATATTATCTATCAGTGAAAACTGCCTTAATAAATCAATCGTCCTTTTAAATGCCCTTACAACGTCGCCTTCCGAAAATTCCGTATCCGAAAATAATTCATTCCATGATTTAATTGAATCGTTATCGGGGTTAAGGTTATCTCCGACCCATTTTTCAATCAGCCCCGAAAAATGCGAATGCAGATTCATTTCATTTTCAAGATTATTATCTCTTTCTAAAATAAATATTTTTCTTTTTATATCTTTTATTCTCGATAAAACTTTTCTGACATTTGAAGAAGGCGCATGGGTTATTATTCCGTCTTTATTTCTCATCTCTTCCGATGTAAGCGCACAAACAACTCCCGATAATTCAATCGGATTAAGATTGTCTAAAATGCCCGATTGTATGATTTCCGAAATATATAATTCATTCTCGCACCTTAAGCACATTGTGATTTTTCCTTTGTCTGTCGGAAAATCATCTTTCAGGTTTCCCGTTAGTTCAAGAATTTTTTTATGTGCAAGAAATTTTTGCCAGTATACGTCTTTTTGAAAATCAATTTCTTTTCTTAATTGTTTTGCTTTTTTTTCGTATCTTTGAATTAATTCAAGGTCTTTTCTGTGTTTCTTATAAACTTTACAGTTGTTGCAGCCGAAAGATTCAAATTTCCTCAAAAGTTCTTTTGTTTTTAATTGAAATTCTTCGACTTCTTTTTGATTTTTATTGTTTTTGTTTTGTCTTTTCAGCGTTTTAAATACGGTTCTGTATTCAACGTATAAATTTTTATACTTTATAAATTCTCTCATATCATCGGCATTCAAACCGTTATGACACCTGAAATTTTTTAATTCGTCAATATTATCTTCATACCTTTTTAACTCAAAAGCCAAAGGTGATAATCTGTCCGTTGAAGAATAATATCCGAAAGTTTTTAAAATTAATTCTTTTGCTTCTTCAACCGAAAATCTCTGCAGTAAATTCAAAACCATTGAATAGCAGGGAGAAAACTTTGATTCCAAGGGGTTTGAGCCGCTCATTGCAAGGTTATAAACTTCTTCGGGCGTTTGAAAGGGTGTTCCTATAATTACGACATAGCCGATTTCATCCATTCCCCTTCTTCCCGCTCTGCCCGACATTTGGAGAAATTCGTTTGCGGTCAATAACCTGTGCCCGTCATCGGTTCTTTTTGATATTGAACTTATAATTGTCGTTCTTGCAGGCATATTAATCCCTGCAGCAAGGGTTTCCGTCGCAAAAACAACTTTAATTAAACCCTGCTGAAATAATCTTTCAACAAGATTTTTAACCCCGGGTAAAAGCCCCGCATGGTGGGGAGCAACTCCTTTTTTAATTAAATCCAAAATTGGGTTATCATATAAATAAAGATTTTCTTTCAAATATTCATTAATTGCTTCCTGTATTTTTGTTTTTTCTTCATCGGTTAATAATTCCGCCTTAGCGCACAATTGGGCATTATCGTCGCATTTTCTTCTTGAAAACGTAAAATAAATGCAAGGAAGCATATCTCTTTCTTTTAAAACGTTTACAATATCCAGCATCGGGTTTTTGGGCTGAGTTTTGGCGTTAAAATATTTATATCTTGATTCGGGTTTGATTTTTTTATTTAACTTCCCTTCAGGCGTTACCAGAGGCAAAATTGTATGCGGCTTTGAAGAATCATAATAAAAAAATCTTAAAGGCACGGGGCGAAAATCCGTATAAACATGTTTGGTGTCAGAATGAACCGTATTTATCCAGTCGGTTAATTCTTTTGAATTTTTAACGGTAGCCGAAAGCGCAATTATTTGGATATTAACGGGGCAATATATTATGCTCTCTTCCCAAACCGTTCCTCTGGATTCATCGTTCATATAATGAACTTCATCCAAAACGACGTATTTAACGTTTTTTAAATTGTCTTTTAAATCCCCGAATGTTGTCCCGTAGAGCATATTTCTGAATACTTCCGTTGTCATAACGACAATTTGGGCATTTCTGTTTATTGAAGTATCTCCGGTCAAAAGTCCCGTTCTATCCTGTCCGTATTTTTTTGAAAAATCATAATATTTCTGGTTGGATAATGCTTTAAGCGGGGTTGTATAAAAAATTCTTTCGTTATTTTCTAATGCCAGATGTATGGCTGCTTCCGCTATACAGGTTTTGCCCGCACCCGTCGGAGCGCAGACCACAACCGATTTACCTTCTTTTATATAATCGATGGCTTCCTGCTGAAAATCATCCAGTTTGAAATCAAATTCATACATAATCATTAATTCTAACATCAAATAAGATTTTGTTTATATTAAAATAATTTTATGCAAAAAAGAATTACGATTTTAGGCTCCACGGGCTCAATCGGAACTCAGGCGCTTGAAGTTCTGGAAAATATCGAAAATAAAGAGGAATTTATAATTGAGGCGCTTGCCTGCAATTCAAATCTTGATAAATTTATTCCCCAGATTAAAAAATTCCGCCCGAAAAGAGTCTGTATTTCGGATTTTGAAAGTTATAAAAAACTGAAATCCGAATTTAAAACCCTTGAGATATTATTCGGCGAAGAAGGTTTAATTGAAGCGGCAACAAAAGATACCGACATATTATTAACGGCAACGACGGGGAAAGTTGCGCTCAAACCGACAATTGAAGCAATTAAAAACAAAATCGACATTGCCCTTGCAAATAAAGAAACTCTCGTTATGGCGGGCGATATCGTAATGAATCTTGCATATGAAAATAAAGTTAAAATAATCCCCGTAGACAGCGAACATTCGGCAATTTTGCAATCTTCAAACAACGATTTTAAATATGTAAATTATATTATAATAACGGCATCGGGCGGTCCTTTTTTAAATAAAACCAAGGAAGAAATTAATTCCGCAAGCGCAATTGAGGCTCTGAAACACCCCAACTGGAATATGGGCAAAAAAATAACGATAGATTCTTCGACTTTAATGAATAAGGGTTTAGAAGTTATTGAAGCACACCACCTTTTTAATATGCCTTATGAAAAAATCAAAGTCGTTATCCACCCCGAATCAATCGTCCACAGCGCAATAGAATGTATAGACGGTTCAATAATTGCGCAAATGGGAAACCCTTCAATGCATATTCCGATTCAATATGCCCTTACGTACCCTGAAAGAAAAAAAGGAATTAAAACAAACAATTTCAGCTTTTTTGATAAAACCCTGACTTTTAAAACCCCCGATTACAACAAATTTCCAGCACTCAACCTTGCATATAATGCGGGAAAAAAAGGCGGAATTTATCCTTGTATTTTAAATGCCGCAAATGAAGTTGCCGTAAAAAGATTTTTAAACGGCGAAATCAACATTGAAGGCATCATAAAAACCGTTGAATATGCGCTTGATAACGCTCCCGACATTAAAAACCCGTCATTAAACGATATTTTTAACGTCGATATTGAAACAAGAAAAATGAGCGAAAAACTAAATCCCTAAATAATTTCTCAAATTAGAGCTTAAGTTTTGATTTCTGCATAATTTTTTCAATTTTGAAATTGCTCTTGTTTCAATCTGGCGGATTCTTTCTCTTGAAACGCCGTAACGGTTCCCGATTTCATCAAGCGTTTTTTTCTGCCCGTTATCATCAAGCCCGTATCTTAAAATTAAAACGTCTTTTTCTTTCTGATTCAATTGGTCTAAAATTTTTCTGACATCATCAAGCAAATTATCATGGGTTACTTTGGTATCGGGCGTTGAATCCGATTCATCTACTATATAATCCGCTATTTTTGTCGAATCGTCTTTTTGGTTGGCGGGGGTTTCAATTGAGATTGTACCCTGAGCGCTTTTTAACAATTGCCCGAGTTTGCTTACCGAAATTCCTATTTTTTCCGCAATTTCTTCTTTTGTGGGCATTCTGCCGAGTTCAATCGATAAATCAAAAGTTGCCTTTTTGATTTTGCCCAGAGTTTCAATCATATGAACGGGGAGCCTTATTATTCTTGATTTATCGGCAATTCCCCTTGTAATTGACTGTTGAATCCACCAGGTGGCATACGTTGAAAATTTATACCCTTTTGTATAATCGAATTTTTCCGCCGCTTTAATTAAACCGAGGTTCCCTTCCTGAATTAAATCAAGAAAAGATAAGCCTCTTCCTATATATTTTTTTGCAATGGATACAACAAGCCTCAAATTTGAATTAACGAGAATTTCTTTTGCTTTGATTGAATTTTTTTCTTTAATTTCTTTTGCGATTTCCATTTCTTCTTCATGGGAAAGCAAAGGGATTTTTCCTATCTGCTGCAAATACGCTTTGACCGAATCATCGGTTGCATAGTTTTTATAATCTTCTTTTAAGTCTTCTTTATCCTCTTCGTTTTCCTGTTCTTCAATCAAAGATAACTGGCTTTCGTCAAAATCTTCAAAATTAAAATCATCTTCAATATTATGTTTATCTTTCGGGGTTTTGGTTTTCATATAATTAAAAGCTCCTGACTTTTTAAATAAATAATATAATATAGGATGTTTTTATAAAATACTATGTATAATTTATTTGTCTTAACGTTTCATAAACTATAACGGCACAACAGCAGGAAACATTTAGGGATTCAAAGTTTGTCATTAATTTAACTTTATAATCGGATAATTTTAAAATTGTTTTGCTGATACCGTCGCCTTCCGAACCGAATACAAGAGCAAAATTCATATTTTTATAATCAACATCAAGATAATTATCATCCGCATCAACATCCAATGCAATTATCCACCAGTCATTTTCTTTTAATTTTTGGACAGCGCTTGTAAGGCTATTTACTTTTATTATGGGAACTTTATTGACGGCGCCCGAAGAAATTTTTTCCACCGTTGAATTAACGGGGCAGGACCTGTGATTTGGAATAATTATGCCGTCATAATCCCCTGCAGCCGCCGTTCTTATAATTGCACCGAAATTATGAGGGTCCATAACTCCGTCTAAAATAATAATTTTTTTGTATCCTTCTTTTTTCTCGTTTAAGAATTCGTCAAAATCTTTATATTCAACCGGCGCAACGGAAGCAACAACGCCTTGAAGGTTAATGTTGTTTTCTTTTACGTTAAATAATTCAAAAAACTTGTTAAAATCCGTAAAATTTAAAATTACGGAATTTTCCCTGCATAAATCTTTTATTTTTTTTAATCTGTTATCAAGCCCGATATTTTTTTGAATAAAAACCTTATTTACTCTTTTGGGGTTGTTTGATAAAGTTTCAAAAACCGCATTTTTGCCGTATATATAATTTTCCATTGTCTTTTAATACTCCAAATATTGTATATTTTTTTTAAGAAGCTTTTATACATTATTATATTATTGTATTATGAATATTGAATATTTGATAATCTCGTATATTCGCGGATTTTTAAAAAAGAGTGGAATATGTTTAGTATTGGCGGCATAGAAAAAAAGCAATTGGTAGGTTTGGCTGTAACGCCTAATTTAGGGCTCGAAGCATGCGTATACGACAAAAAAACCGATGAAGTTGTAAAATACGGTCAAAAATTTGTCGAATATAATTTGGCTTCAAAAGAAATACAAGACCCTAACGCCTTCAGAAGTGCAGTTTCAGACCTTATGGACGAGCTCGGAATTTCAAAGGATTCTTCCAACATATTTCTTGTCCTGCCTAATGTCCACTTCGGTTTCAGAAGCATAGACGATCCTTCCGTTGATGCCGACGCTATTGAGAGTATGATTTTATCCGAAACCAGCGAATCATACGTATTTAAAAAAGAAGAACCGATTTCCGCCTGGGCGGACGTTAATTCAAAAAATGCATCAGGTTCAAGATATATTGCACACTCATCATTTCAAAGAAGCGTTATAGAAGAAATACAAGATGCCTGCATGGATATAGGCATATCCGTTATAGGTATAGAATCCGCCATAAGTGCAATCCCCAGAGGCATTTATGAAACAAAAATCTGCCAAAACGAAATAGAAAATAATCAAAATTGGGATATTTTATTAATCAATCCCAACAGCTATGCTATTTTCCAGATGTCAGGCTCCAGAATACTTGATTATGTGGAAGTTCCGTTTGCAATTATGTCGTTTGAAGGCGAAGAAGTATACAGCGCTTTATCATCCGCGGTTGCACAATATCTGCCCAACTATCCCGCCAAAAAACTTGTCATAGTTTCACAAACGGATAATGTTTCGGCAAATATTTTGAAAAACGAAATAGTCTTTGATGAAGATATCGCCGCAATCGAAAGCAACAAATTCGGAACTTCGCCATGCGCCAAAGTTTCGGAAGAAGTCATTAAGCAGATGGCTTCAAGCATGTCAATGTGTGCGCTGGGCGCATCGATACCCAAAATAAACGGCTTTATAACATTAAACGTGCTGGGCAATGTAAGTTATGACGGCACAACAACATACGGCACAATAGAAGTGGGCGGCAGCGAAATTGAAATATCATCGGAAAACGTTGTTAAATATTCGCTTCTTTTATCGGGCATAATGCTCGGGCTGATTGTTTTTATCTGCGGTATTATGTTCGGCATAAGCTCATACTTCGGAGTTCAGGCAAACAACAAACAAGCCGAAATAACAAAACTGCAATCCGAAATTTCAGCTCTTGAAAACAAAATCAAAGCGGGAATTATAACCCTGATTAAACAAATAAGCGAGAAAAATAAAACCGGAATTAATTTTTATGATTCCCTGTCCTCTGATATCCCTTCACATGTCTGGCTCAATTATTATTACAATAAAGACGGAGACAGTGTTGCAATAGAAGGGTATTCGCTTGAAATAAACGATATTTACGAATACTATAAAAGTTTAAAAATTCTTGCACCGAAATCAAATATTCTGTTAAACGAGCTTGAAGTTTTCTCGGATGAGAACAACGAAGCTGATATTGATTCAATGGCAATGAATGACGTTGAACAAAAACAACAGGTATTCAAATTTGTTATATCAAATGTTGAATACGTAAAAACATTCAATGAAAGCGGCAATAAAAAATCGCCCGAAGAAATGAAGGCGTCGCAAAAAGGTAAACCCGCAGCCAAAAAACCGGCTAAAGCAAGCAAAGCTGCAAAAATTCCTCTCGTGCCCGATATTGAAATTAACTTAAAAGAAATCAAATAAAGGATTTAAAATAAATGCAGATAAATTACCAGGACTTATTAAAAGAACAAGCGGTGTTTATAGCACTGCCTATTTTGCTTATCGTTGCTTTTGTTGCCGGTCTTGGATACACGGGTAATCAGTCTTTTGTCAACATTAAAAAATTTAATGAAAATTCCGCGCAGGTCGAAACGCTTACTCAAAAAAAAGCCGACCTTGAAAGACAGCTTGCAAGACAGCAAAAAGAAGAGGCAGACCCCAACACAAAAAAAATCTTTGCCCCCGAAGGCGGCTTTGGAGCCGATGCATCGTTTGCACCGTTGTTTGACAATATGCTGACCATTGCAAAAACATCGGGCATTAAAATCCGCTCGGTGGATTACAATTACTCGCCCGAGCAGGACCCCGTTTTTGCGGCAAAAATTGACGGAATTAACGTTTGCGAATTCAGCGCAACAATTGTCGGAAAATATTCCGAAATTCAAACGTTTTTAAAAGCAATGCTCAGCGAAAACTATCTTGTTAATATGGCGGAACTTGAAATTGTTTCCTGGCAAAGAGATAAAAGCGTTCTTATAGCAAACATTAAATTAAGATTTTATACAAAAACAAAAGTTTAATTTACACAAACTTTTTAATTATAATAAAGACCCTACATCCAATCGTTTGCAAAGGCTTTTGTTTTATGCATAACGCAGGTGTAGCATTTTTCGGTATCAAGATAAATTTTCTTTGAACACCCTTCAACGGAATATCCCGAGCGGGCTCTAAAATCGTTGCACAGTATGGGGCAGGAAAAAACGCCTTTTGAGCTTATAATTCTTGAATTTTTGCAATCAAGTTTATTTGAATCAAATTCAAATGTTTCAAGCTGTCTGAACGTATTGGGGTCTGAATTAAAGTACGGGGTAATTTTTAAATTTATTTGGCCGATTTCAAAATTGAATTTTTTGCACAACTCATAAAATCCTTCAAACATTTTTTCACGGGGTTCTTTATAATAGTCGGTAATCGAAATAATGGGGTTAAAATCATATTTATAAAGGTTTTGAACTGCAAATAACGCTTTTCTGAAACTGCCCCGCCCCCTTATAAGGTCATTTTTTTGTTCATCAAAATGTTCAAAACTTATTCTGTAAATTGTCTCAAAATCGCTCTCGTCATCAATCTTTCTTAGAAATCTCGCTTTTTTATCGTTTATAAACGTTCCGTTTGTCAAAATTGTCGTATTTGAAATTTTAAGACACATTCTTAAAATCGTATTAAAATCAGGATGCATCATAGGCTCGCCGCCCGTAAGATAAACGGACTTCAGATTTTCTTTTTTCGCCATAATCAAAGACTGCTTAATTTTATCGAGCGAGAGAAAGTCTTTTTCTTTTTTAAAAGGATTTCTTTTAATGTAACAATGGGTGCATTTTAAGTTGCAGCATTTGTTTGTAAGTTCAAAAAACAGATTGTTCAACTCTTCCGTTTCAACAACGGGAGCCTGCATGAAGCTGAGCCTCATGGCTTGTTTAACGTTTTGCAATTTTATATTCTCCATAAACCTTCTTGACAATAGTTATGTTATAAATTCAACAACGAAAAAAAATTACTCACTCGGGTAAAAAAACATTAACAGGGTGAAGGGGGTAAACGTTGAGTTTGCCCCCGTAACCGTTGTTAACCGCCGTTGCG
>DVJH01000167.1 GCA_018710795.1 Candidatus Galligastranaerophilus gallistercoris
AACAAGCTCTGCTATCTTCATAATCAATTGAGCCTTGTTTACCTGATAAGGAAGTTCGGTTATAACGATTGCGGTTTTTGACTGTCTGCCCGCTCCGCCCTGAATTTCTTCAATGGAAGAAACCGCCGACATTTTAATGGAGCCTCTTCCCGTTTCGTAAGCTTTTTTAATTTCCGAAGTTCCTATAATGGTTGCGGCTGTCGGAAAATCGGGACCTTTAATGTATTCCATTAAGCCTTCGGTTGTAATATCGGGGTTATCGATAAGGGCTTTTGTTCCCTCAACTATTTCGCATAAATTGTGGGGAGGAATATTGGTTGCCATGCCGACTGCAATACCAGATACTCCGTTTAATAAAAGCATGGGCAGCCTTACGGGTAAAACTGCGGGTTCCTGCAGTGAACCGTCGAAGTTCGGTACAAATTCAACCGTTTCACAATCAATATCGGCAAGCATAGATGTCGTAATTTTGTGCATTCTTGCTTCCGTATACCTCATGGCGGCCGCCGAGTCGCCGTCTATTGAACCGAAGTTGCCATGGCCGTCTATGGTTAAATATCTGGTGGCAAAATCCTGAGCCATTCTGACCAAGGATTCATAAACCGCAATATCGCCGTGGGGGTGGTATTTACCTAAAACTTCACCGACGATTCTTGCGCATTTTTTAAACGGTTTATCAGGTGTCATCCCCAGTTCGTTCATTGCAAAAAGTATTCTTCTGTGAACAGGTTTCAAACCGTCTCTTACATCGGGAAGCGCACGTCCCACGATAACGCTCATTGCGTAATCTATATAAGAGCGTTTCATTTCGTCCCTTATGTTTACGGGTAATATTTTTCCATGGTCAAATAAATTAGTCTGGCTCAAAATCTAAACTCCTCAAAAAGTGTCAATATAATTTGTTATCAGTATTATTTTACAACAGACAAAAGCCATGGAGCAAATTATAAATGAATTTAAAGTTAAAAGGAGATTTTTTTAAAAAAAATCTCCTTTTTGCGATTTTAAAATTGAATATTTTTTAATTGTCCGCTTTTGCGTTTTTAGCGGCATCAATTGTTGAGAGCACTCTTACCGCCATGCCCATAACGCCTAAAATTCCCGCTGCATTAACGGCTGTTCTTGATTGTTTTAATATCCCATGCATATATGTTGCACCCGTTAAAGCAGTAAGTGCTGCGGCGCTCGCAAAGTGTTTTGCGGCTTTTGAGCCTTCATCGTTTGTTAATTGCCCGAACCCCGGTACCATAAAAGAAGCGGCACCTTTAAAAATTTTGTCGGAAATACTTGCTTTATTTTCCTTTTCGGTAATTTCAACTTTATCTGCGGCTAAATTCTGTTTTTTGGGTAAAACAACGGATGTTGAATTGCCGAAAGATTGAGCTGATTTTAAAGGCTGCGAGTTTGAAATTGCACTGATTTGCATATAAAAATCCCCCTTATGCGATTTATTATCTGATGATAATACATTTTTGTAAAACATGAAAATTATTTTTTTTGTCTTTTTTAAAATTTTTAAATTAAACGTTTTTGTGTTAATTTGTATTTTGCTATGCAGGAAATAACAGGATTAATAAATCTAGAATTAAAGGGAGAGACGGTTGATAAAAAAGCAACGATTGACCGCCTGAAACCTCTTGTAAATAAAGATACAATCGCCCTTGCGCAGGTGGATCCGATTGTGGGCGATATAGAATATAATTACAATAAGGCAAAACTATATATTGAATGGGCAAACGAATTAAAATTGGGTGCAATTGTTTTTCCCGAATTATTTTTAATGGGATATCCCGTTTTTGACATAATTGACCGTTTCCCTTCAATTGTCGAAAAAAATATCGAGTATCTTGAAAAACTTGCAAAAATTACGACAAACACAAAAGTTTTAATCGGTTTTTGCGAATTTAACAGGTTTTATATAGGAAAAAGATATTTTAACTCTGTTGCAATTCTGCAGAATAAAAAAATCGAAAGAATTATAAGAAAAACGCTGTTGCCCGTATACAGCGAATTTAACGATGCCAGATATTTTCAATCCGCGGAATTTAACCCCAAAGACAGAATAATTGAAATCGGTTCAAATAAAGCGGCGGTTGTAATATGTGAAGAAAGCTGGGCGGATAAAGACTTTTTTGATACTCCCGTATACGGTTTTGACCCGATTGATGAAATCGTAACGACGCAAAAGCCCGATTATATTATCAATTGTTCTTCTTCTCCTACCAGAGCAAAAAAAGAACAATTATTAAATAATATGCTCTCGTTTGTATCCAAAAAACATTCAACCCCGATAATTTATGTCAATCAGGTGGGGGCAGTTGATAATATAACATTTTCGGGGTCTTCAAGGTGTTATGATGAAAAAGGACAGATAACGGCAAGAGCAAAATCTTTTGAAGAACAGTTTTTCTTATTCCAGACAAAATCCAAAACTTCCAAATTTGTTAACCAGATTTATTCTCTGCCTTCGGGATTAGAGCAGAGCTTAAACGAACAAAAAGCTTTTTCTCTTGATTATGAACCCGATTTAGAGAGAACCTATTTAACGATAATAAATTCAATAAGGGATTATTTTTATAAAAACGGATTTTCCCGTGCGGTTCTCGGGGTTTCGGGGGGTCTTGATTCAAGCGTTTGTGCGGTTTTATTGTCGGATGCTCTGGGGAATAAAAACGTATACGCCGTTTCCATGCCCTCTAAAATAACGAGCGGCGAAAGCAGAAAAGACGCAAAAGAACTCTGTGAAAATTTGGGCGTAAACTATCTTGAAGTCCCGATTAAAGATATGGTGGAAACGTCCAAACTTACTTTTTCAACTGCATTTGACGAGATTGAAAAAAATTGGGATAAAAGGTATAAAAATCCTCTTACGATGGATAATATTCAGGCGCGCTCAAGAGCAATGATTTTATGGGGAATTTCAAACGAATTTGAAGGTACGATTCCTATTGCAACAAGCGACAAATCCGAATTATATATGGGTTACGCAACGATAAACGGTGATATGTCGGGCGGTTTTGCACCGATTGCCGATGTTACCAAAACAAAACTCTTTGCGCTTGCAAGGTGGCTTAATTCAAACAGGATTAAAAAGAATGTTATCCCCAGAGCCGTCATAAACAAGCGCCCCGGCGCCGAACTTGCGATTGACCCGAAAACAAACAAGCCGCTTTTAGCCGAAGACGCTCTTATGCCTTATGAATTTTTGGATGAAATTATTTGGAGAATAGAAAATCTTCATCAGACAAAAGATGTCATGCTCAAAGAATGGTTCCTGTATGAACAGAAAAATAAAGTTACAAATCAGCAGAAATCCGAATGGATAGATAAATTCTTTAAACGTGTTCAGACGGCATTATTTAAATGGTCGATTATGCCGCCTTCTCCGATTGTTGACGCACGCTCGATTAACAAAGCGGAATATAATCAGCCGATAACCTCAAAGCTGAAATTTTATTAATAGTACGCATAAACTATATTTATTGTAAATTATTTGTATAAGCATTTTATTGTATGTATAATTTTATTATCGTGAAACAGTATGCGGTATTAGTTGGAGATTAATGTTTAATAAAATAAATCGCCTCATATTAGCTTTTCTGGTTGTGTGCGTCATACAAGCGCAAAACCCCGCTTCTGCGTTCAATTTCAAGTTTCCTTTTTTTAAGAAAAATAAGGCAAAACAGGAAACTAAAATCCCCGAAAATATTGAACCTGCTCCGATTCAACCCGACCTCACGGAAGAAACCCCCGTTTTGGACGATACCGCTGATGAAAATGCCGAAACTCCCGCAGTAAATACGGAAGAATATATTGATGAAGATAATCTCGTATATATTAAACAGCTTGAAATTTTCGGCAACAACATGCTTGAAACGGATTATATAAGAAGCCTTATATCTTCCCGAGAAGGGCATATATACGACAGAGCCGAAATTACGAAGGATTTAAACAATCTTTATGCAACCGGATATTTTACTCAAAATATAAGGGCGGTTCCGATTAAACTGGATGACGGGAACGTGCGCTTAAGAATAGTTGTCGAAGAAAATATTCCGATAACGGGTTTTACCGTGTCGGGCAATAATTCCGTATCATCGGGAAGTATTCTTGATATATTATCCGAACTTGAAGGAAAACCTCAAAACGTTATCACGATTAATTCCGCAATTGAGCGCATACAGGAATTGTATTCTTCAAGAGGCTATATTCTGGCAAGAGTGTCCGAGGTTGAAGATGACCCCGACGGCGTTATAAACGTTGAAATATCGGAAGGTGTCATAGGAAACATAAGCGTTGTCGGTAACCACAAAACAAAAGATTTTATCGTTAAAAGAAATATATTATCTGCCCCGGGCGAAGTGTATAACGAAAACGTCATGCGCTCCGATATTATGCGTCTTATGGGAACACAGGCCTTCAAAGACGTTCAAAGAGACATCGTAATGAACGAAGAAACGGGCATGTATGATATAACGATTGATTTGGAAGAACAAAGGACGGGTAAAATTTCGCTCGGTGTCGGTGTAGATTCTTCATCAGGGTTTTTCGGTTCCGTCGGATTCGGTGAAAATAATTTTAGGGGCTTGGGACAAAAAATCAACCTGAACGTTATGGCGGGTACCGGTATTTTGATGAACGACAACAGCGTTATACGCCGTGCAAACTGGCAGGCCGAGTTATCGTTTTTGGAACCCCACTTTAAAAAAGAAAATCAATCTTTAGGATTTAGGGCATTTATGAGAAGCTTCGGAAGCTATCAGGTGCCTTTGGCGGTTGAAAAACGCTACGGCGGCGATGTAACTCTGGCAAGAGTGTTTGAAAAATACCCGAGATTAACGGGAAGTATTTCTCTCGGTGCGGAAGAAGTTGACTTAAGCGAAGGCGATTACGGCAGAATAAGCAGAATGTTTGCGGCGCACGGTCTTTCAATGGATCAAAGAAACAAGCAACTTGAAGGCGGTTTTTACTTAAGAGCAATTCCCGCTATAGTATATGATACAAGAGACAACGCAACAAACCCGAGACACGGTGTCGTTGCAAGATTGAGCCTCGAAGAAGCTCTTGCGGTAACGGGCGCCGATTCTTACGGCAAGCTTGAAGGTGTCGTTAAAAAATATATTCCCGCGGGAAGAAAATCATCGTTTGTCGTAACCGCAAAAGCGGGCGGCACATTGCACGGCGATGTTCCTGAGTTTGCAATGTATAACCTCGGCGGTCCTTATTCAATAAGAGGTTTCAATATATCCGAAGTCGGTATGGGCGACGGGTATATGCTAGGCAGCATCGAATACAGAACACCCATTCCTTTTATAGACAGATTAACGTCTAATGCATTTATAAATAACGTAAGATTGGCAGCGTTCGTTGATGCGGGTAAAGTCTTTAATTCTTCCCTTACGGATGATTTGTACGACAGACCCGGTTATGCAATTACCGCAGGTTTAGGGGTCAGAATTTTTATCCCCGGCTTAGGACCTGTTAATTTGGATTACGGCTTCCCGCTCACAAATACCCACGGTTCAAGGTCAAACGGATTCTTTACGTTTGGCATGGGCGATATGCTCTAAAAAATAAATTAAAAAATAAAATTATTTCAGGATAATTTTTCTGTTATGATATCGGCTATTCTTTTTGAGGCTAATCCGTCGCCGTACGGGTTTTTGACGTTTGAAACCCTGCTGTATAAAGAATTGTTATCCAATAATTCCTGAACATTTTTAACTATATTTTTTGTCTCCGTTCCCGTCAGTTTAACTCCGCCCGAAATAAGAGCCTCGGGGCGTTCGGTTTCATCCCTTAAAACAAGAACGGGCACGTTTAATGACGGCGCTTCTTCCTGAATGCCGCCCGAGTCGGTTAAAATTATATGGGATTTTTTCATTAAATTGCAAAAAGGCGCATAATCTAAAGGTTCAATCAGCCTTATTCTTTCTTTGTTGTTCAGATATTGATAAACCGTATTTCTTACATTGGGGTTCGGGTGAACGGGGTAGATTATTTCGATATCTTTATTTTTTTCCGTTAATTCAATTGCCGCCCTGCATATATTTTTTAAAGGCTCGCCGAAGTTTTCTCTTCTGTGCGAAGTAAGAAGAATGGTTTTTAAATTCGGGTTTAATTCAATATTAAGAGCATTTTTATGATGTTCAAGCGTATAAAAAAGCGCGTCAATTACGGTGTTTCCCGTTTCATATATTGTTTGTTTCGTTTTTATCCCGGAATTTAAAAGGTTATCAACGGCTCCTTTTGTGGGTGCAAAATGAAAATCCGAGACACTGTCTGCTAAAACTCTGTTGATTTCTTCGGGGAAAGGATAATTCTTATCAAAGGTCCTGAGCCCCGCTTCAACATGCGCCACTTTAATTTTGGAATAAAATGCGGACAAGCTTGCCCCGAATGCCGTTGTGGTATCGCCATGGACAAGAACGACATCGGGTTTTATTTCCTCAAGCACTTTTTTTGTCGACAATAAAATATCCGAAGTTAAGTCCCATAAATTTTGATTTTCTTTCATTAAATTAAGATCATAATCGGGTGTAATTTTGAATAAATTCAAAACCGAATCCAGCATTTGCCTGTGCTGTCCCGTTACGATAACGAAAGGCTCGATTTCTTTTCTTTTTTGAAATTCAAGAACCACGGGCGCCATTTTAATGGCCTCGGGTCTTGTTCCGAATATTAATGCAGCTTTAATTTTTTTTGACATTTCAATCAGATTTTATATAAAAATTTGCTATATTGCAATTTGTATTTTCGGCTTTTTGTTTTTGACGGTTATTATAAACGTCAAAACGATTGAAACGGCAAGTCCGAAAATTATGTTAATAACCGTTGAAATTAAACATATCCAAAAAATTATTTTTGAATTTATATTTTTCATTTTTTGTGAATGAAGATTGTATTTTATTGTTTCATACAGCTTGATAAAAAGTATTGCACTTACGGCGCAAACGGGAATTAAGCCTATTGTATTTTTAAAAAATATCGAGCAGATTAAAAGAATAAATACGATAATAAACTCCGATATCTTATTTTTCGATTTATTTTGAACAGCTTCTTTTGAAGACGCATACGAAACTACCCCCGCAATCGTTCCCGTCATTGCACCCAGCGTGTTTGATATTCCTTCAATAAGAAGCACCGGTTTTTTCATTTTGTTTCTTATTCCGAGCGCCTTTAAATTTGACAGTGTCTGAACAACCATAACGGTTGAAACAAGAAGCCCGAATAAAATAACGTATACCGTTTTTCCGAAATCACCTTTTGCAACGGGTGTAAAAAATTCAATTCTGTCCGTTGATAAAATTAAATTCATATTGAAAAGAAGATTGATTATTGAAGGAATTATAACCGAGATTATGCTTTTCGGGATAAATTTCATATTTGTTTTTGTGAGATAGTGATAAACAACAAATACCGTTATTGAGCAAATAAGTGCATTTTCATTGACGTATGAAAAAGGGTTGTATTTTGAAATCACCATTAAAGGAAAGGTTGCATAGGTGCTCTGTCCCATAATTAAAGGGAAACAGAGAATTAAAATGCAAATTAAACACCCCGTCATAAAACCGCTTGAAATTGATTTAGGTATTGATAAAATCGTTTTTTTCGGAATAAAACATCCGATAACACCCGTTATAATGCCCGCAATAAATAATACCGCCCAGAGATGCTCAAGATTTCCTTTAAATATAACGACAATTGAGGATAATACGGCGCATAAAACGGCGGTTGCGGAATATATTAAAGTTTTTTTATTTCGGGTAAATAAATTTGCCGCCGATATTATCAAAGCCCCGAAAACCGTAGCATAAGCACCTGTTCCCATTATTATGCCGAGCGCCATAATATAGGGCAGATTATCCAAAACTCCTTTTAAGCTCCCTTTAATGTCATTAAACATATACCAACCTGACACAAAAAATTTTTTCATATTATAATGCAATTATAGCAAAAATGTTGGAGTATTTTAAAAAAGATGACAAACGAATTATATACGGGCGCCGAGATACTTTTAAAATCGCTGGTTGAAGAAGGGGTAAAAGAAATTTTCGGATACCCGGGCGGTGTTATTTTAACCATTTATGAAGCCTTATATAATCAAACGGATATTAAACATTATCTTGTAAGACATGAGCAGGCTGCCGTACATGCGGCGGAAGGTTATGCAAGAGTTACGGGTAAATGCGGCGTTGCTCTCGTAACATCGGGCCCGGGCGCCACAAACACGGTAACGGGCATTGCAAACGCTTATTATGACGGCTACCCTATTGTTGTCTTTACGGGTCAGGTAGGATTAAATCAGATAGGAAACGACGCTTTTCAGGAAGCCGATATGGTAGGTATCACCCGCTCCTGCTGCAAGCACAATTATCTTGTAAAAGATGTTAAAGATCTTCAAAGAATAATAAAAGAAGCGTTTCATATTGCAACCACGGGAAAACCGGGGCCCGTTGTGGTTGACCTTCCTAAAGATATTTTGACTCAAAAAACGGCTTTTAATTACCCCAAAACCGTTAAACTTGCAGGGTATAACCCGAATTATAAAGGGCATCCGATTCAAATCGGCCGTGCATTAAAAATGCTCTCGGAAGCGCACAGACCGGTTATAATATCCGGAGGCGGCGTTTTAACTTCGGGCGGATACAGGGAGCTTGAAAAAATCGCAAACCTGCTTAAAACTCCCGTTGCGCACACCTTAATGGGAACGGGCACATTCCCTTCAACAAACGAATTGGATCTTGGAATGCTCGGTATGCACGGTAACTTCTGGGCAAATTATGCGGTATCTCATGCGGATGTTATTTTTGCACTCGGCACAAGATTTAATGACAGAATAACGGGCTGTCTTCAAAGGTTTGCAAGGGATGCTCATGTTATCCATGTTGATATTGACCCCTGTTCCATTTCAAAAAATGTTAAGGCCGATATCCCTATTGTGGGCGACGTTAAAAATGTTCTTGTTGAAATGATAAGCCAGTTTGAAAAATCAAACCCTAATATTTATCCTGAAGATAAACAAAAATGGCTTGAGCAGATAAACGAATGGAAACAAAAAAGAGCGGTTCCCGTATCGGGGTGCAAAAAATTATCGGCACTTACGGTTATAAAAACACTGTATGAAGCAACAAAAGATTTAAACCCGATTGTATGCACCGAAGTCGGGCAGCACCAGATGTGGACGGCGCAATTATTCAAATTTAACGAACCGAGGAAATTTATAACATCGGGCGGCTTGGGGACAATGGGCTTTGGTTTTCCCGCCGCAATGGGTGCATGTGCCGCAAAACCCGACAGTGTTGTTTTAAATATAGCGGGCGACGGCTCAATCCAGATGAATATTCAAGAGCTTGCAACCTGCGTTGATTACGGGTTTAAGGTTATAAACTGCATAATCGATAACGGATATTTGGGAATGGTGCGCCAATGGCAGGAAAAACTCTACCATAAACACTATTCGCAAACAAAAATCTCTCATCCGGATTTTGTTAAATTGGCGGAAGCCTACGGGGCCTTGGGGCTAAGAGTCGAACATGAAGATGAAATACTTCCTGCGATTAAAAAGGCGCTTGAAGCAAAGGTTCCCGTTATGATTGATTTCGTAACCGAAGAATGCGAGATGGTTTACCCGTGGGTATTGGCGGGTGAGCCGTTGACCAAAGTATTATTGTCTAATGATTGTTAATTTTGTACAGGGAAAGAATAAAAAATGGAAAATTTTCATACAATTTCTATATTGGTAACAAATGAATCGGGCGTACTTTCAAGAATAGTCGACCTTTTTTCGGGGCGCGGCTATAACATTGAAAGTTTAACCGTAGCGCCTACGATAGATAAACTGTATTCAAGAGTAACAATCGTAACCGGAGGCGATGCTGCCGCAATCGAGCAGATAAATAAGCAGTTAAACAGGCTTGTGCCCGTTATAAAAGTTGCGGATCTTAACATTAAAGAAGCGCTTGAAAGAGAAATTGCGCTCATTAAAATTCAGGTTAAAGATGAAGAAAAAGGCGACATTTTAAGAATAGCCGAAGCAACAAATGCAAAAATAATCGATATTACGGACAAAACATATATCTTGCAGGCGGTGGGCGACGAAAAGCAAATTCAGGCACTGGTTGAGCTTGTAAGACCATACAGTGTTAAAGAGTTTGTAAGAAGCGGAAAAGTTGCAATTTCAAGAAATAACCAGTTTACAAACCTGAAAAATCTATAATTTTAAGGCAAAAACTTATGCTTACATATAAAACCGCAGGGGTTGATTTAGAAAATTCAAATAAACTCACATCCCTGATTTTAAATAATGCAATTGAAAATGACGGCTTTGCGGGGGTTTTTGAGCATCCTTTGTTTAAAGATTATTGTCTTGTAAGTTCAACCGACGGTATCGGAACAAAAATCGAACCTTTATTTAAAAGAAAAATGTATAAACAGGCCGCCGTTGATTTAATTGCCATGAATTTTAACGATATTGCGGCACTCGGCGCAAAGCCCTTATTTTTTCTTGATTATATTGCCGTAAATAAACTTGACCCCGATATTATTTCAAAATTTATAATATGTCTTAAAGATGAGCTTCAAAAATATGATTGTTCCCTTCTTGGCGGTGAAACGTCCGAATTAAACAATCTCTTATATGAAAATTCGATTGATATATCGGGTTTTATTGTCGGGCTTATAAAAAAAGAAAATATTTTAAAAAAAGAAAATATAAAAGAAAACGATGTTTTAATTGCGCTCAAATCATCCGGAGTTCATTCAAACGGCTTTTCTTTATTAAGAGAGCTTGATAAAAAAGGATTAATTAATATTGATGATTATCTTGAACCTACAAGAATTTATATAAAAGAAGTTTCAACTCTGGCGGAAGAAAAAAAGATAATTTCGGCCGCAAATATCACGGGCGGAGGCATTATAGACAATTTAAAAAGAATTATCCCGAAAGACCTTTTTGTCTCCATAGATGAAAATAAAATAAAAAAAGATGAAAATTTTATCCGCCTTGAAAATATTCTTGGCAAACCCGAATGCTATAGGACATTTAATATGGGGATAGGCTTTATACTGGTATGTAATAAAGATGATGTTGATTACGTTTTAGATAAAACAAAAAAATTCGATTCTTATATCTTGGGAAAAATAGTTAAAAATAATGGATACAAAGAAACTGTTGATATTTGCTTCGGGCAAGGGAACAAACTTTGAAGCGATAGTTAAATATTTTAAAAATTCCGATATTATAATTGAACTTTTATCGGATAAAAAAGACGCACCCGTTTTGCAGAAGGCAAAAAAATATAATATTAAATCGTATTTTGTTGAATTTAAAAATATTGAAGAATTTTTAAAAAATAAAAATTATGACCTTTATATTTTAGCGGGATTTATGAGAATTTTGCCCGAAGAAGTTATGAATAAAGGTAAATTCCTAAACATACATCCGTCTTTACTGCCTGAATATAAAGGCAAAAACGCTATTTTAAATACATATAAAAATAATGATAAAGCGGGAATTTCGATTCATTATGTAACCCGTGATGTCGATTCGGGCGGAATTATATTTCAAAAGGAAATCGAAAATTATAAAACTTTAGATGAACTTGAAGAAAAAATTCATAAACTTGAACATAAATTCTACCCTGAAATTATAGAAAACGAGCTTATCAAAAAAAACGTTCTAATCATAGGTTCGGGCGCAAGAGAACATATACTGGCAGAAAAAATAAAAGAATCAAAATTTTTAAATAAATTATATCTTGCAAATCCAAACGACGGTTTTAAAAATTTGGGGGAAGTTATTGAATATAAAAATTATGAAGAACTTTCTTATAAGGCAAAATTTTTCGGCATTGACTATCTTGTTGCGGGTGCTGAAAATCCGATGGCGGATGGGATTGTTGATTTATTTTTATCAAAAGGGATAAAATCTTTCGGGTGTGATAAAGAATTTTCAAAACTTGAATCAAAAAAAAGTTATGCCAAAAAATTAATGCAAAAATTTGATATTAAAACCGCTCCGTATGTCGTTATTCAACAAATTGAAGAAATCGATTCCGCCCTTAAAAATTTTCAATTCCCCCCTGTTATTAAAGCAGACGGGCTTTGTTTCGGAAAAGGCGTATATATACCTGAAAGTTTTTCTGATGCAAAAAAAATTATAATTGAATTTTTAAAAGGTAAATTCAAGGACGCTTCAAAAAAAGTTATTTTAGAACAAAGACTTTACGGGAATGAATTCTCTCTTTTTTCTTTATATGACGGAAAAAAGCTTTTAAATTTCCCTTTAGCAAAAGACTATAAAAAAGAAAATTCGGGCGATTTAGGCAAAAACACGGGCGGTATGGGTTCAATTGCCCACTATAAATGTAATTTTAATTTGGATGAATATAATAATAAACTTTTAAAATTGCTCGCCTCAATTAAAGGATATTATAGAGGCGTTATTTATTCGGGGATGATTGAAACAAATGACGGTGTTTATGTTCTTGAATATAACGTACGCTTTGGAGACCCCGAGATACAATCTCTTTTGCAGCTTATAGAAACCGATTTTATTGAAATAATTGATAAAACGATTAATTCTAAACTTGATAAATTAAATTTAAAAACGGAAGATAATTTTGCCTCTACCGTTGTAATGGCAGCAAAAGGCTATCCCGATAATCCGAAAAAAGGCGGCGAGATAAAAAACATTGAAAACGTAATTAAAAAATATAAAGTTAAAATTTATTATTCCGGCGTCAAAATTAAAGATGATAAAACCTTTGCTTCGGGCGGAAGAATTCTATCCGTTACCAAAAAAGGCAAAAACGCAATTTCCGATATATATAAAGCGATAGGCGAAATTGAATTTAAAGACAAAAAATTCAGGGATGATATCGGAAGTTAATTATTAATGGAATTTTCATCCTGTTTTATAAAATCGCACATAACTTCAAGCCTTTTATCTTCCATAGCGTCGATTAATTCCTGAATATCTTTGATTTTATTTAATTTAAACCCTGCTTCCGCAAGAACGACACAGTCGTTACATAGTCTGTATTTTCCGTATTGAATGCTTCCCGCCATGCATTTATATTCTCCGCAGGCGCTGCAATCAAAATATTCATCGACAATATCGGGGTTTTCCTCAATATCGTCATTATACATAACTTTTGCAACTTCCTGCATTTCTTTGATTATTTCTTGAGCGTCTTTCATAAGAAAAATCTTAGCATAAAAAATCGCACAAGATATAATTTGAAATTAATATTCCTTTTTCGGTGAGTCTTCATACGCAACGTATAAATTTGCAAGATTATATCTTGCTTTAACATGTTTAGA